>NZ_JBHWIE010000005.1:81567-112820 GCF_042732085.1 Actinosynnema sp. NPDC059797 | reverse complement strand
CAGGGGGTGGCGGCTGCGGGGTGGTGGCGGCTGCGGGGTGGTGCGGGCGAGGGGGGGTGGGGCTAGCGGTCGGCCGGGGGCTGGGTGGCCGGGGGCTGGGTGGCCGGGGGCTGGGGCTGGGTGGTCGGGGCTCCGTCGGCCGGCGGCACGAGGTCCTGGTCGAAGGAGTCCGGGTCGTGCGAGTGCCCGGGTCGGCGGGTGCGGGTGGCGAGCACCGCCTGGCGGATCGCGTCGAGCGCCAGCACGCCGGCCACCGTGGCCAGGCCGACCGCGAGCCCGATCCAGTTGCCGCGGTAGCGGGTGGCGCCCAGCGGCTCCCGGTCGGGGACCGGGTAGCTGTGGTGCTCCACACCGCGTTGCCAGCACCACGCGGCCGCCAGGACGAGCAGCACGCCGAGCACCACCTCGCCGGCGGCGATCAGCGCTCGTTTGGGCTGGTGCAGCTTCGGTGGCTCGGGCACGGTCTGGCTCTCCACGGTGGCCGCTGTCACGCCGGTCAGCTTCTCACGTCCCGCGCGCCGCCAGCAGCCTGGCCACGGCGGCGCGCAGGGCGTCCGCGTCCCGGGCCCAGGCCGTGACGACGGTGCCGTCGACCAGCCGGAGCGGCACCGGCGCCGTGCCGCGCGGCAGGGTCCAGCCGCCGCCGAGGACCCGGGCGCCCGCGCGCGGTTCCACGCCCTCCGCCTCGGCGACGTCCCGCACCGGCAGCTCCTCCCGGCCCTGGTGCAGCGCCGCGGGCGTGAGGCGCACCGCGTAGACGCGCCGCCTGCCCTGCACCCACACCAGGGTCGGCAGGACCAGCGCCAGCGCCACGACCAGCCACAGGAGCGGGCGGACCGCGCCGGTCAGCGCCTCCACGGCGAAGCCGAGCAGGGCGAACGCCGGTCCCCACAGCAGGGGCCACCAGGACGCGCCGGGTTCGGCGTACAGGGTCGGCTGCTCCACGGCCTCAGCCCAGGTTGCCCGCGAAGTAGTGCCGGGCGCCCGGCCGGAAGCTGAACACCGCCGCGACCGCGGGCAGCGCCAGGCGCAGCGCGATCACCACCCAGGTGACCGGCTCGGCGCCGTCGCGCGCGGCCACGATCGCGGCGGCCAGGGCCAGCACGCCGAGGACCAGCGCGCCGCCGCACAGGACCAGCCGGGCCTGGTAGCTGCCCCGCAGGAGGGCGATGGCGCCCCAGAGGCCGCCCAGCGCGACGCACGTGGTGGCGAACAGGGTCATGACCGGGCCGAAACCGGCGAGCGCGCCCGGTCCCGCGAGCGCCTGGGCGATCGTGCCCAGGGGCCACGACAGGGCGGCGAGCAGCCAGGACGCGAACGCGACGACGACCGCGCCGGGGCGGACGACGGCGGCGGCGGACTGGTCCACCTCCCGCATCTGCCCGGGGAAGCCGAGCGGGTGGGGCGGCGGTTGGTGTGGTGGCGGCTGGTGGTGAGGTGGCTGCTGCTGGTGAGGTGGCTGCCGGGGGTTGGCGTGCGGGTAGTTCACCGGCCGCATGGGCGTGCCGTAAGGGTCGAACGGCGGCTGGGTCATGTCGTCACCGTCCTCGGTCGGGGCTTGCCCGCTCTCAGTGCTGCCGCACCCACTGTGCCGTACCGGGCAGCCAGGTGAGGGCCGAACCGACGGCGATGAGCAGGAGCGCGACCAGGTTCGCCGCGCTCCCGCCCGCGCCGGGCAGCACGATCCACAGCACGTGCAGCACGGCCACCGCGGTGAGCACGCCGCGCGACCACCGCCTGCCCAGCTTCAGCAGCCACCCGAACAGCCCGTAGCCGATCGCGAGGAACCCGCTGACCAGCGCGAGCTGCACCAGGATCTCGGTCACGCGCCCCGGGGGGTCGCCGACCCGCGCGGCGGCCTCCAGCAGGTCGCCCCGCCGGGTCCACAGCACGACGTTCTCGAACACCACGAAGGCCGCCAGCGCCAGCCACACGCCGACCGCGCCGCGCACGACCGAGGGCGGCTGCTCGCGCGCCGGTCCCCCGCGCGCGGGTCTCCCGCGCACGGGTCCCCCGCCGCCCGTCACCCGAGCCGCTTGGCCGCCTCGAAGTACTCCTTCGAAGCGGGCGTGTAGAGCAGGAATACGGCGGCCACGAGCGGCAGCACGACCAGCAGGCTGAGCAGGGTGAAGCCGAACATGCTCAGCAGGAGCGCGACGATGCCCGCCACGTTCAGCCAGGTCCGCGCCCAGGGCTTGCCGGCACGGGCCTTGAACGCGAAGAACACCAGCAGGCCCGCCACGACCACCGCGGCGACGGTGAAGAAGGCCTGGAAGGCGATCAGGCCCGTGCGCAGCTGCTCGTCGGTCAGGCCCTGGTTGCCGCCGGCGCTCTGCTTGGCGATGTCGACCACGGCCTGGGGGTTGGCCATCATGATGGCCAGGGCGGCGATCGCCAGGACGGTCATGATGGCGGCGGTCGCGATCCACAGCCAGAACGAGGTCCGGACCTGCTTCGGCGCGGTCCGGACCGGGGACCGGGACAGCTCGTCCGCCCCGCCCGGGTAGGTCTGGTAGCCGGCGGCCCGGTACCCCGCGGGTTGGTCGCCCGCGGGCTGGTACCCCGTGGGCTGGTGACCGGCCGGCTGGTACCCCGTGGGCTGGTGGCCGGCCGGCTGGTCGGTCTGCGGCGGTGGAGGCGCCGGGGTGGCGTACGGCTCCTGCTGCGGCCGGTTCTCCGGGTCCTGTGGCGTGGTCACGGGTGGAACGCTAAGGGTGGTCAGGTGCCCTGTCCACCGTGACGGGCCGCGACCGGAAGTACCCCGCCGCCGCCGGGTGGAAGGCCAGCACCACGGCCACCGCGTCGATCGCCATGGTGATCACGTTGAACACCAGGTCCAGCGGGCTCACCACCAGCCCGTAGGCGGTCGCGAAACCGGTGCCGACGGTGATCAACCGCACCACGCCGAGGAAGACGCCGGCACTGGCCAGCACGGTCAGCGCGACGCGCGCCCAGTTGCGGCCGGCGGCCATGCGGTTCGCCAGCCGCGCGGTGATCAGCACCAGGGCGACCGCCAGCAGGAGGCTGAAGAAGGTGCCGCCGGTCGCGGCGGCGTCCAGCTCGTCCTGGCCCAGGGTCGGCTGCCGCCGGCGCAGCTCGTCGATCAGCATCCCCCGGTCGGAGACCTGCACGAGGAACCTGGCCATGCCGACGACGGCGCTGAGGATGAACAGCCACCGCGCCAGGTCCACCTGCCTGGGCGGGGTCGGGCGCGGCGCGCCGGACTTCGGCCGCCCCTCCGTCGGTCGTCCCGTCACCGATCGCCCCGTCACCGGTCGCCGAGCCAGCCCGCGGCTTCCACGGCCCAGTAGGTGAGCACGATGGCCGCGCCGGCGCGGCGGATCGAGGTCAGCGTCTCCAGCACGGTGCGCTCCCGGTCGATCCACCCGTTGCGGGCGGCGGCCTCGACCATCGCGTACTCGCCGGAGATCTGGTACGCGGCGACCGGGACCGTGGAGAGCGCGGCGACGTCCTTGATCACGTCCAGGTACGGCAGCGCGGGCTTGACCATGACCATGTCCGCGCCCTCGGCCAGGTCGAGGGTCGCCTCGCGGAGCGCTTCCCGGGCGTTCGCCGGGTCCTGCTGGTAGGTCTTGCGGTCGCCGGAGAGCTGCGACTCCACCGCGTCCCGGAACGGGCCGTAGAGCGCGGAGGCGTACTTGGCGCTGTAGGCGAGGATGCCGGTGTCGGTGAAGCCGGCCTCGTCCAGGGCGTTGCGGATGAAGCCGATCTGGCCGTCCATCATGCCGCTGGGGCCGACCACGTGCGCGCCCGCGCGGGCCTGGGCCACGGCCATCTCGCCGTAGACCTCCAGCGTGGCGTCGTTGTCCACGGCGCCCTCGGGGGTGAGCACGCCGCAGTGGCCGTGGTCGGTGAACTCGTCCAGGCAGCAGTCGGACATCAGGACCGTGCTGTCGCCGAGCTCGGAGCGCAGGTCGGCGAGGGCGGCGTTGAGGATGCCGTCGGGGTCGGTGGCGCCGGAGCCCACGGCGTCGCGCTCGGCGGGGACGCCGAACAGCATGATGCCGCCCACCCCCGCCCGGACCGCCTCGACGGCCGCCTTGCGGAGGGAGTCCCGGGTGTGCTGGAGGACGCCCGGCATGCTCTTGATCTCGGCCGGCTGGCGGGCGCCCTCCTTGACGAACATGGGGAGGACGAGCTGGCGCGGCTCCACGGTGGTCTCGCTGACCAGGCGGCGCATGGCCGGGGTGGTGCGCAGGCGGCGGGGGCGGTGGGCTGGGAACACGGCGGGTACTCCCTCGTGTGTCAATCAGGTGTTGTGAAGCCGCGGGTTGGCCCCGGCTCGATTTGACACGGGGCCCTTACGAGCACCGGAGGCAGGCCGCAGCCGGCAGGCACGGTGGGGAAGAGCGTCCCACCGAGCCTGCCGGCTCCGACCAGCCTATGGCACTCGAACCCATGTCAAATCGGGCCTCGCCGGCCACCGCCAGTCCCGCCCAACTCGCGTGTCCTCCAGTCCGACACCGCGTGTCCTCCGGTCCGACACCGCGAGTCGTACGTTCAGAACGCGTGAGTCGTACGTTCAGGTCGGGCGAGTCGTACGTTGCGGACCGGCGAGTCATGCGTTCAGGTCGGGCGAGTCATGCGTTGGGGGCCGGTGAGTCGTGCGTTCAGGAGCGGCGGAGGCGCTTGGTCTTGCGCGGGGGCGGGAGGGCGCCTTCCGCGCGCAGGCGCGCGGCGTGCTGGGCCAGGGCGTCGACCAGGGCCGGGACGTTGGCGTCTTCCGGTTGGACGTCCACCCTGAGGCCGAACTCGCGGGCCGTTTCGGCGGTCTGGGGGCCGATGCAGGCCACCAGGGTCCGCGCGTGCGGCTTGCCGGCGATGCCGACCAGGTTCCGGACCGTCGAGGACGAGGTGAAGCAGACCGCGTCGAAACCGCCGGACTTGATCATCTCGCGGGTGTCGGCGGGCGGCGGGGCGGCCCGGACGGTGCGGTAGGCCGTGACGTCGTCGATCTCCCAGCCGCGTTCCCGCAGGCCCGCCGCCAGGGTCTCGGTGGCGATGTCGGCGCGCGGGAGGAGCACGCGGTCGACCGGGTCGAGGATGTCGTCGTACGGCGGGAAGTCGGCCAGGAGGCCTTCCGAGGACTGCTCGCCGGACGGGACCAGCTCCGGGATGATGCCGAAGCCGCGGACCTTGGCCGCCGTCGACTCGCCGACGCAGGCGATCTTCACGCCGGAGAACGCGCGGGCGTCCAGGCCGAACTCGCGGAACTTCTCCCAGACCGCGCGGACGGCGTTGGTCGAGGTGAAGACGACCCACTGGTAGCGGCCGTCGACCAGGCCCTTGACCGAGCGCTCCATCTGGGCCGGGCTGCGCGGCGGCTCGACGGAGATGGTCGGGACCTCGACGGGGATGGCGCCGTGGGAGTGGAGGCGGTCGCTCATCGCGCCGGCCTGCTCCTTGGTGCGCGGGACGAGGACGCGCCAGCCGTAGAGGGCGCGCGACTCCCACCAGGACAGCTTGGCGCGGTTGGCGACGGCCGCGCCGACCGTGACGACCAGGGGGCCGCCCAGGTCGCCGGCGTCCTGCGCCAGGCCGGCCAGGGTCGTGTCGACCGTGCGCTGGCTGAACCCGGTGCCGTCGGCGGTCACCGAGACCGGGGTCTGGGGCGCCAGGCCGTGCTCCACCAGGGACGACGCCGCCTCGGCGAGGTGACCGCCGGTGGCGTGCAGGACCAGGGTGCCGGGCGCGGCGGCGAGGCCGGCCCAGTCGGTGACGCCCCGGACGTCGGCCTCGGTGTGGACGGCGCCGAGGGCGACGCCCGCGTAGGCCGGCACGGCGGTGCCGGCGGGCACGCCGGGGACGACGTCGAACGCGATGGTGGTCTTGGAGACCGCCTGGGCCTCCTTGACGACGGAGTCCAGGGTGAGCGGGTCGCCCGCCACCAGGCGGACCACGGCGGCGCCGTTCTTGGCCTCGGTGACCAGGTCCTTCGCCACGTCGGCGGGGTCGCCCACGGCCGGGCGGACCTCGACGCCGTCCGGTACCAGCGCCACCACCTCGGCCGGTACGTCCGGGTCCGTCACCACCAGCTCGGCCTTGGCGAGCAGGTCACGGGCCCGGACCGTGAGCAACCCGGTGTCGCCGGGGCCGGAGCCCACGAAGGCGACTCGGCCGGGGGTCTTGCGTGCGCGGGTCATCTGAGGGCACTCCCCATCAACTACGCCTCGCCGGCGACGCAGCGGCGTGGCCGGAGAGGTCGAGCAACTCGGCGGCCAGCGCGCGGCCGAGTTCCTCTGCTGCGGTCAAGTCACCGGTGGCGGACGCACGGAGGAGGTCACCGTCCTCCGTCGCCATGACCCCGCGCAGGGACAGGCGGAGCACCACGGTCCCCTCGTCGCTGAGGTCTTCCACCACATCGGCCAGTGCGCCGACCGGCGCGCTGCAACCCGCTTCGAGCGCGGCCAGGAGGGCGCGCTCGGCGGCCACAGCGGCCCTGCTGGCCGAGTCGTCCAGAGTGGACTGGAGCAGGTGCTCGGTGTCGACGTCGTCGACCCGGCACTCCACCGCCAGGGCGCCCTGCGCGGGCGCGGGGAGCATCTGGATCGGCTCCAGGGTCTCCGTGATCTCGGCGGTGCGGCCCAGGCGCGCGAGGCCCGCGCGGGCGAGCACGACGGCGTCCAGCTCACCGTCGGTCACCTTGCGGATGCGGGTGTCGACGTTCCCGCGCAACCCGACCACCTCGATGCCCAGGCCGAGCGCCTCGAGCTGGGCGGCGCGCCGGGGCGAGCCAGTGCCGACCCGCGCGCCCGTCGGCAGCTCGCCGAGGGTGAGGCCGTCGCGGGCGACGAGGGCGTCGCGCGGGTCCTCGCGGGACGGCACGGCGGCCAGCGACAGGCGCGGGTCGCGGGCCGTGGGCAGGTCCTTGTACGAGTGCACGGCCACGTCGATCTCGCCGTTCGCGAGGGCGTCGCGGAGGGCTGAGGTGAAGACGCCGATGCCGATCTCGGCGATGGGCGCGTGCGACCGGTCGCCGGGCGTGGAGATGGTGACGATCTCCACGTCCGCGCCCGCCGCGCGCAGCTGGTCGGCCACGTGACCGGTCTGCGCGAGCGCCAGGGCGCTGCCGCGGGTGCCGATCCTGAGGGTGCGGTTCACCGCTTTTCACCTTCGGGTTGGGTCTTGTGGGGGGTGCTGACGGCGGACGGCGCCTGCGGGTCGAGCCCGAACAGCTCGCGCAGCGCCTCGGCGTAGCCGGCTCCCCCGGGCGCCGCGGCCAGCTCCTTCACCCGGACTGTGGGGGTGTGCAGGAGCTTGTCCACGACCCGGCGCACGGTCTTGGCCAGTTCGTCGCGCACCGCGCCGTCCAGCTCGGGCAGCCGCTGGTCCAGGCGCAGCAGCTCGGCGTCGACGACCTCGGCGGCGCGCTTGCGCAGTGCCGTCACGGTGGGCGTGACCCCGGCCGAGCGCTGCCCGGCCAGGTAGGCGCGGACCTCCTCGGCCACGATCTCCGCCGCGCGCTGGGTGTCCTGGCCCGTCGGGGCGTCGGACAGCCTGCGCTGGAGGGTCTCCAGGTCGACCACGCGCACGTTGTCCAGCAGCGCGGCGGCGGGGTCGACGTCCTTGGGCAGGCCGAGGTCGCAGACGACCAGCGGCCGGTCCGGGGTGCGGTCGCCGATGTGCTCGGCGCCGACGACGGTGTCGACGGAGCCGGTGCACGCGAACAGCACGTCGGCGGTCGCGACCTCGTCGGCCAGGGCCCGGAGGTCGGTGTGGCGGGCCCGGACGCCGTCCGCCGCGAGGGCGCCGGCCAGGCGCTCGCCGTTGGCGGAGGTGCGGTTGGCGATCACGACCTCGCCGATGCCTGCGCGGCGCAGGTGGGCGGCCGCCAGGCCACCCATGGAACCGGCGCCGACGATGACCGCCTTGCGGCCGTCGAGCCCGCCGAGGGCCTGGCCGGCGTCGGTGAGCGCCTCGGAGACGACGGACGCGCCGGCGTGGTCGATGCCGGTGTCGGTGTGGATGCGCTTGCCGACCCGCAGGGCCTGCTGGACCAGCTCGTGCAGGGTGCGGCCGACCACGCCGGCCTCGTCGGCGGCGTTGTAGGAGGTCCGGAGCTGCCCGAGGATCTGGGCCTCGCCCACGACCATCGAGTCCAGGCCGCCGGCCACGGAGAACAGGTGCTCGACGGCGGCGGCCGAGTAGTGCACGTACAGGTGCTCGAACAGCTCGGCCGGCTCGGCGCCCGCCTGGCGGGCCAGCACCTCGACGACCTCGTTCATGCCGCCGTGGAAGGTCTCGACGACCGCGTAGACCTCGACCCGGTTGCACGTCGACAGCAGGACCGCCTCGGACACGCTGGGCGCGGTCAGCAGTTGGTCGAGGACCTTGCCCCGGTCGGCGTCGGCCACCGCGACGCGCTCCAGGACGGGCACGGGGGTGGTCCGGTGGGACAGACCGACGACGAGCACGCTCATGCCGCCTCCACCGTTCGGCCGGCTACCCGCACGATCACGGGCGAATCACCACCCCGTCCACTCCGACTCCGTTGACCACGTCACCGGCGGCCTCGTCAGCCCGCCGCGCGACGTGGAACGACAGGATCTGCATCTCGACCGCCAGGTCGACCTTGCGCACCTCGACGTAGTCCGGCACTTGGAGCACGACGGGTGCGAAGTTCAGGATGCACTGGACTCCGGCGGATACCAAACGGTCGCAGACGGCCTGAGCAGCCTGAGGGGGTGTCGCGATGACCCCTATCGACACCTCCCGCTCGGCGCAGACGGAGGTGATGTCGTCGATGTGGTTGACCGGTATGCCGCCTACCGGCACACCCGTCAGGTCGGGGTCGATGTCGAACAGCGCGGCGACCGGGAAACCCCGGCTGGGGAAGCCGCCGTAGTTGGCGAGCGCGTGACCAAGATTACCGATCCCGACGACCGCGACGGAGTGCTTCCGGGTCAGCCCGAGGATGCGCTCGATGTGGCTCACGAGCACCTCGACGTCGTACCCGACGCCCCTGGTGCCGTACGAGCCGACGTAGGACAGGTCCTTGCGGAGCTTCGCCGAGTTGACGCCCGCCGCGCCGGCCAGCTCCTCGCTGGAGATGGTCGTCACGCCCTGCTCGGCCATCCCGGAGAGCACCCGGAGGTACACCGCGAGGCGCGCCACGGCCGCCTCGGGGATCGCCCGTGCCCGCTCCCGGACGTCCGCGGGAGTGTCGGCGGAGATCTTCGGAGTGGTCACGACCCCGTCACCCTCGCCCCGCCGATCCGCCACGCTGGTACTCCTCGACCTCAGCCGCACCGACCCGCCGGGCACCTTCACCAGCGGGGTGATGCGACCACCGTACCGCTTGTGAACGCTTGCACAAAGTTGGCGGACCGGCGCCGGGGAGCGCCGCGCGCGCAGGTGGGCCGCGTCCCCACGCGGCACGGGGGAACGCGGCCCACCAATGGGTGAACTTGCGAAGCCGCAGGTCAGGCGGCCGGCGGCGTGAGCACCTTGCCGATCACGAACACCGTGGCGTTGGCCGTCGGGATGTTGCCGCACAGCACCGGGGCGCCGTTGACGGTCATGGCGTCGCCGGAGCCCGCGATGGTCAGCTCCTGGCCGGTGAGGGCCTTCACCGTGCCGGCCTCCTCCAGGCCGTCGGCGTCGTAGCGCTGCCCGACGACGTGGTACTGGAGGATCTTGCCCAGGGTGGCCGGGTCGTTCGCCAGCTCCTGGAACTTCGCGTCGCCCAGCTCGGCGAACGCCGGGTCGGCGGGCGCGAACACGGTGATCGCCTCCTGGGAGTTGAGCGTGTCGCCCAGGTTGGCCGCGGTGACGGCGGCCACCAGCTTGGTCAGCAGCGGGTTGTTGGACGCCGCGGTGGCCACCGGGTCGTCGACCATGCCCTGGAGCGAGCCCTCGTCGGAGGGGTCGGACGGCACGCTCGCGCAGCCGGGGCCGAACACGTCGGTGGTCCCGGTGACGCCGTCGCCCTGGGGCGCGGCCATCGCGGAGCTGGTCGTCGTCGTGGTGGTGGTCGTGCTCTCGGCCGGAGCGGCGGCTTCGTCGCCGCCGCCACCGCAGGCCGTGAGCGAGAGGGCGGTGGCAGCGACGAGGGCGAGAACGGGTTTCCGCACAGCGGATCACTCCTCAGTTTCACCGGATTCGGTAGTCACTGAGGCATTCGATCCTCAGGCCGTTCCGGTTCGGGGGAAATCACCCGACCGTGAAGAAAATCGAGTGCCACCCGGTCGCGCCGTCCGGCACGGGCGCCAGCCGGGCCTGCGGCTGGGTGAAGCCGGACCGGTCCGTGGCGCGCGCCTCGACGGTGTGACCGCCGGGCGCGAGGTCCAGCTCGACCCGCCACATGCGCCACGTCGAGCCGTCGACCTCGGCGGCCAGCCGGGCGGTCCGCCACGGCCCGCCGTCCACGCGCACCTCGACCTTCGCCACGCCGGTCGGCTGCGCCCACGCCACCCCCGCCACCACGACTTTCCCCGTCACCGTGGCCAGCCCCTCCGGGCTGTCGATGCGGGACATGACCTTGATCGGGGCGCGCTCCGCCCACCCGCGCTCCAGCCAGTACGCGCGCTTGGCCGCGAACGTGGTCAGCTCCAGGTCGACGACCCACTTGGTGGCCGACACGTAGCCGTACAGGCCGGGCACGACCAGCCGCGCCGGGAAGCCGTGCTCCAGCGGCAGCGGCTCGCCGTTCATGCCCAGCGCGATCAGCGCGCCCCGGTCGGCCTCCAGGACCACGTCCACCGGCGTGCCCGCGGTCCAGCCGTCGGCGCTGGTGGAGAAGAGCTGGTCGGCCCCCGGCCGCACGCCCGCTTCCAACAGCACGTCCCGCAGCGGCACGCCCACGAAGCGGGCGGTCGAGACGTAAGGCCCGCCGACCTCGTTGGACACGCAGGTCATCGTGATGGTGCGTTCGACCAGGTCACGGCGGCTCAGGTCGGCGTAGCGCAGGTTCAGCTCGCGGTCCACCAGGCCGTGCACGCGCAGCACCCAGTCCTCGGCCCGCACCCGCGGCACGCTCAGCGCCACGTCGACCCGGTAGAAGTCGCGGTTGGGCGTGATGAACGACGGCGTGCCCTCGGCGGCGAAGTCGACGCCCTCCGGCAGCGGGGGCGCGGGCCGCGCGGGCGTGAGGTCGCCCACCGCCCGCCGCGACGCCTCCACGTCCACCCGGTTGCCCAGCAGCTGCCCGCCCAGCCCGGCCACCACCGCCGCGCCGGAGGCCACCAGGAACGCCCGGCGCCCCTCGACCTCCGCCCGCGAGGACGCGTGGAGCCACCGGAACACCGCGACCCCGACGACCAGGCTCGCGACCGGGGCGAGGACGCCCAGCAGGCCCACGTCCGGCCGGTGCAGCACGGCGGCCACGCCGAGCAGCCCCAGGACGACCGCCAGCACCGTCCCCGGCGTCGCCGACCTCCGGGACAGCAACCCCGCGACCACGGCCGCGACCGCGAGCACCACGGCCATGCCGACCAGCAGCACGAGCTTGTCGTAGGTGCCGAAGGTCCGGACCGCGAAGTCCTTCAGCCAGGGCGGCGTGAGGTCGATCGCGGTGTTGCCGACGGCGAGGAACGGCGAGGCGGGCGGCCCGACCAGCGCCGCGACGAGGTGCCCGGCCGCCAGGGCGGCGGCCACGCCGAGCAGTCCGGTGAGGGCGGCGGTCCAGCGGGTCATACCCGGGATTCGACACCCGCGGCGCTCCGGTTCACCCGAACCGTAAGACGTCGGTAATCAGGCCAGCGCGGCCCGCAACCGGTCCTCCTCGACCTCCCAGTACCCGTGCTCCCGCCCGTCGACCAGGAACACCGGCACCCGGTCGCCGTACTCGGCGCGCAGCTCGCGGTCGGCGTCGACGTCCTGCTCGTCCCAGGGCACGCCCAGCTCCCCGCAGATCCGCTCGATCTCGGCCCTGGCGCGCTCGCAGGCGTGGCAGTCGACCCGGCTGACCAACGTGACGTGGTGGCTCACCCCGTCAGGCTAGAGGCAGCCTCAACCGCGCCCGCGCCAGCTTCCCGGTCGGCGAGTGCGGCAGCGCGTCGGCGAACTCCACCGCGGTCGGCACCTTGAACTTGGCCAGCCGCTCCGCGCAGTGCTCCTTCACCGCCTCCTCGGTCAGGTCGCCGCCCTCGACCGGCACCACCACGACCTTGACCGACTCGCCGGTCCGCTCGTCCGGCACGCCGACCGCCGCCGACTCGGCCACCCCGGGCAGCTCGTTGACCACCTGCTCGACCTCGTGCGGGTAGACGTTGAACCCGTTGACGATGATCAGGTCGCCCGCCCGGTCCACCAGGTGCAGGTCGCCGTCGGCGTCCAGGTAGCCCACGTCGCCGGTGCGGAACCAGCCCTCCGCGTCCGGGCCGTGCGCGCCGTCCGGCCAGTACCCGCTGAACAGGTTCGCGCCCCGCGCCGACACCAGCCCGGTGCCCGGCTCGTCGTCCTCGTCGAGCGGCCGGCCGTCGGAGTCGACCAGCCGCACCTCCACGCCCGGCAGCGCCCGGCCGACCGAACCGGCCTTCGGCTCGCCGGCCAGCGTCGTGGTCAGCACGGGCCCGGTCTCGGTCAGCCCGTACCCCTCGTACACCGGCAGGCCCACGGCCCGCCGCACCCCGTCCAGCACGCCGGCCGCCAGCGGCGCGGCGCCGGAGGTGAACAGCCGCACGGTCGCCAGGTCCTCCCGCAGCCGCTCGACCGGCTGGGCCAGGATCGCCTGGTACATCGGCGGCACGCCCACCAGCGTGGTCACCCGGTGCTCGCGGATCGCGGTCAGCGCCTGGTCCGGGTCGAACCGCTCCAGCAGCACCGCCGTCGCGCCCGCGCCCGCGACCTGCAACAACCCCGGCCCGAGCCCGTAGACGTGGAACAGGGGCAGCGCCAGCAGCACCCGGTCGCCCGCGGTGACCGGCGCGGGCCGCAGGGACGCGCACTGCTCGACGTTGGCCAGCAGCGCCCGGTGCGACAGCATCGCGCCGCGCGGCGTGCCGGACGTCCCCGACGTGTAGCCGAGCACGGCCAGGTCCTCGCCGGACCCGACGGCGGCGAACTCCTCGCCCGGTGCGAACCCCGGCGCGGGCAGCGCCTCGACGTCGACCTCGCCGGCGTCGCCGACCAGCAGCCGCGCCCCGCTGTCCTCGACCAGCCGCGCCAGCTCGCGCGCCGGCTGGCCCGGCCCGGCGGGCACCAGGACCCCGCCCGCGCGCAGCACGCCGAACACGGCCACGCAGAACGCCGGGCCGGTCGGCAGCCGCACGACCACCCGGTCGCCGGGTTCGACGCCCGCCCCGACCAGGCGACGCGCCTCGCCGTCCACGGCGGCGTCGAACTCCGCCCACGTCCAGCTGTCGGAAGTGGTGACATCCACCAGTGCGACGTGCTTGGGTCCTCGGTGCGCGGAGGCGCGAACCAGGTCGGCGACGTTGCGTGCGGATGCGGTCAACTCGACCTCCTGGGGGACCACGGGGTGCCTCCGCGCAGTCTGTCACGCGCGACCGGCGTCACGAAGTGCCTCCGTCCGCGTCTCAGGCTCGAGACCGGTTGCCGCTACCTACTACGGAGTAACAACACGTATGCTGCCTGGACGGCGACTCCCTGGAGGTGCCGCGAGCCGATGACCGCGAGGGCACGCGAGAACCCCGTCCGAAACATCCGCGCGCTCCGATCGATGTGGAGCACGGGAGGGCGGTCAAGCACGATCGTGAGCGTGGAGAGCGAAGCGGCGGACGAGCCGTGGGTCCTGGTCCGTGCCGCACAGGACGGCGACACGGACGCGTTCGGCGCGCTCTACGACCGGTACGTCGACGTCGTGTACCGGTACGTGCTGTTCCGCGTGGGCGATCGGACGCTGGCCGAGGACGTGACCAGCGAGACGTTCCTGCGGGCGCTGCGCAGCATCCGCTCGATCAGCTACCAGGGCCGCGACGTCGGCGCGTGGTTCGTCACCATCGCCCGCAACATCGTCTTCGACCACGTGAAGTCCAGCCGCTACCGGCTGGAGGTCACCACCGCCGAGCTGACCGACAACCGCGAGGTCACGGACGGTCCGGAAGACGAGGTCCTGACCGGGGCGACCAACGCGGAACTGCTCCGCTGCGTAGGCCAACTGGGTGACGATCAACGGGAGTGCATCACACTGCGTTTCATCCAGGGCTTGTCCGTCGCGGAGACGGCCGCGAGGATGGGCCGCAACGAGGGTGCGATCAAGGCCCTGCAACACCGGGCCGTGCGCAGGCTGGCCCAACTGCTGCCGAACTGGCTGCGCGCGTAACCCCGGTGGCGCCCGGTTCGTTGTTCGGGTCAGGATCGCTCGGGAACGGTGCGGGATGGTGGGCAGAGGGATCACGCCGTTGTGGCGTCACAGGCAGCGCGAGCAGTTCGCCCGCGCCGTCGACGCGCATCCCGAGCCGGGCGACGAGGCGTTCGCCGACGAGCTGGCGGTCGTGGCGCTGCTGCGTGAAGCCGCAGTCACGTCGGGCCCCGACGAGGCCGCCAAGGCCCGGATGCGCGAACGGGTCCTCGGCGCGGCCACACCCCCGACCAAGCTCGACTCCCGCCGCCCCCGGTCAGGCGCCCGAGGCCGATTAGCGGTCGCGCTGGCCGCCGCGCTGTGCCTGGTGTTCTCGCTGGCCGGCATGAGCCTCCTGCTCAGCCGCGACGCGCTGCCGGGCGACGCGCTGTACGGCGTGAAGCGGACCGCCGAGTCGGCCTCGCTGGGCCTGACCTTCGGCGAGGACTCCAAGGGCTACAAGCTCCTGGAGTTCGCCTCCGCGCGCCTCACCGAGGTGGAGACCCTGGCCGACCGGTACTCGGGCGACGGCCCCCTCGGCGGCTACCTGACGGCGCTGGCCGACTTCGACACCGACGCCGCCGCGGGTTCCCGCGTGCTGACCGCGTTCGGGTCGGGCTCGGACCGGCGCGCCCTGGAGGACCTGCGCGACTGGGCCGGCTCGCAGGCGGAGCGCCTGACCCGGCTGCGCCCCGTGCTGCCGCAGGACGCCGTCACCCGCGCGGACGCGTCCCTCGACCTGCTGGCGCACATCGGCGAACGCGCCACCGCGCTCCAGTCCCGACCCACGTGCGGCGGAACCGACGACCTGGGCCCCCTGCCCGCCGAGGACGAGTGCGCCCCCCGACAGCCGGCCCCCACGACATCACCCACCGCGCCCCCCACCGCATCACCCACCGCACCCGACGTCGACACCCCGGGCGCCCCCACCACGACCGCCAACGCCCCGAACACCCCCGCGCCCACCACGACCGTCGACGCCCCGCCAACGTCACAACCGGTGCCGCCGACCACCACGACCCCGGGCGGTCCCGTCCTGCCGTTGCCCACGTTGCCCCTGCCGTCGCTACCGCTGCCCGGCCTCGGCGGCTGATCGCTACCCTGTCCCCATCGGACCCCGGGAGGCGCTGACGTGGTGAAAAGGCGTGTGGAAGGCACGGCCGAGCGGGAGAGGCTGGCCGCGCTGGCAGGCGAAGCCTCGGCCGAGGCCGCGCTGGCGACCGTCGACCCCAGCACCACCGACCTCACCGCCGCGGCCTTCTTCGACGTCGACAACACGATGATGATGGGCGCGTCGATCTTCCACTTCGCCCGGGGCCTGGCCGCCCGCAAGTTCTTCAAGAACTCCGACCTCATGGGCTTCGCCTGGCAGCAGATCAAGTTCCGCGTGGGCGGCCGCGAAGACCCGCAGAGCGTCGCCGCGTCCCGCGAACAGGCCCTCTCGTTCGTCGCGGGCCGCTCGGTGGCCGAAATCGTCTCCCTGGGCGAGGAGATCTACGACGAACTCATGGCCGACAAGATCTGGACCGGCACCCAGGCCCTGGCCCAAATGCACCTGGACGCCGGCCAACGCGTCTGGCTGGTCACCGCCACCCCGGTGGAACTGGCACAGATCATCGCCCGCCGCCTGGGCCTGACCGGAGCCCTGGGCACGGTCTCGGAAAGCTCGGACGGGATCTACACGGGCCGCCTGGTAGGAGACCTCCTGCACGGCCGCGCGAAAGCCCACGCAGTCCGCGCCCTGGCCGCCAAAGAAGGCCTGAACCTGCGCCGCTGCACCGCCTACTCGGACTCGGTGAACGACGTCCCCATGCTGTCGGTGGTAGGCACGGCAGTAGCCGTGAACCCGGACTCAGGCCTGCGCGAAACGGCACGCAAACGAGGCTGGGAAATCCGCGACTTCCGCACGGGCCGCAAAGCGGCGAAAATCGGCGTCCCCTCAGTCCTGGGAGCCGGCGCAGTGGCAGGCGCAGTAGCAGCAACAGTCGCCTACCGCCGCCGCGACCGCTAGCCCCAAGCCGCCCCCGGCTCCGACCGCATGACACGCGCGTCCTGAACGCATGACACGCGAGCACTGAACGCATGACACGCCGGTCCTGAACGTACGACACGCCCGACCGGAACGTACGACTCGCACGTTCTGAACGTACGACTCGCGGTGTCCGACTGGAGGACACGCGGTGTCCGACTGGAGGACACGCCGACGAGACCGGAGCACGACGAAAACACGGGCGGCTTTTTGTGAAGCTGGGGGCTCGTGGTCTCCCGTATGGCCTGGGCGCAGCCCTACCGCGCTTGTCAAGGGGTGTCGCACGCTTTTCGCGACACCCCTTGACAAGGGTGGTTGCCTCAGGCAGGCCATGCGGGAGACCACGAGCGGCAAGGCTTTTCTCCCCCGGAGGCCTGCCCAGCGGCGAGCGTCCGCTTTTAAAGCCCGTGAACCCCATAAACAACCGAAAGGTCAGCCCAAGAAGACGTTTCGCCGTTGCGTGAGCAGCCGGTACAGGGTCTGCTGGATCGTCTCCCGCACCTGGTCGGTCAGGTTGAACACCAGCATCGGGTCGTCGGCCGCGTGCTCCCCGTACTCATCCGTCCGAATCGGCTCACCGAACTCGATGTACCACTTCGACGGCAGCGGGATCGCCCCCAGCGGCCCCAACAACGGGAAGAACGGCGTCACCGGGAAGTAGGGGAACCCGAACAACCTGGCCAACGCCTTGATGTCACCGATCTTCGGGTAGATCTCCTCCGCGCCCACGATCGAGCACGGGATGATCGGCACCCCGGTGTTCAACGCCGCCGAGACGAACCCGCCACGCCCGAAGCGCTGGAGCTTGTACCGGTCCTTGAACGGCTTCCCGATCCCCTTGAACCCCTCGGGCCACACCCCGACCAGCTCACCGGAGCACAGCAACCGCTCCGCGTCGGGGTTGCACGCCAGCGTCTGCCCGGACTTCCGCGCCAACGCCCCCAGCACCGGCGTCTTGAACACCAGGTCCGCCCCGAGCATCCGCAGGTGCCTGCGCGCGGGGTGTTCGTTCCGCACCGCGAACGCCGTCATCAGGGCGTCCAGGGGCAACGTCCCCGAGTGGTTGGCCACGATCAACGCCCCACCCCGGGCGGGCACGTTGTGCATGCCGATCGTCTCCACCCGGAACCACTTCTCGTACAGCGGCCGGAGCGGCGGCATGAGCACGTTGTCGGTGAGGTCGGGGTCGAACCCGAACTCGTCCACCTCGTACTCGCCCTGGAGCCGCCTGCGCGCGAAGCTCAGCAGCTCCGCCAGGTGCCGCTCCCACTCGGCGGGGCGCTCAGCGGCGGTCTCGGCACCGGCACCAGCACCACCCTCCGCACCAGCACCAGCACCACCCTCCGCACCAGCACCAGCACCACCCTCCGCACCAGCACCAGCACCGTCCCCGGAGGTGGACACCCGCTCGACCGCCCGAGCACCACCCCGTCGTCGGGGCGCCTCCCGGTCCGCACCGTGCAACGGGATCACCCGCGCCTCTGCCACGTCCACCTCCTCGCCGTCACCCCGACCAAACCCCGACCCGACCCGACCCGACCGCTAACGCCACCGGGCAGCAGCGTCGAGCACCTTCCGCTCCACCCCCGCCACCACCTCAGGGTCGATCAACGGCCGCAACGCCCGCCCGCTCACGTAATCGTCGAACGCCTGCTGCGTGGTCCACCTCGGCGTGAACCCGAACTCGGTCTTCAACAACGTCGTGTCCACCACCCGCCCCCAGTTGAGGAACCTCATCTGGTCCGGCGAGAAGTCCACCAACCGGGCGCCCCGGAGGAACCGCCCCATGGTCGGCACCGCCGCGCTGGGCACCCTCAGGTTCACCCGCCCGGCCCGGCGGATGGCCTGCGACAGCAGCAGCACGCCGTCGCCGCCCACGTTGTACACCCCGGGCAGCTCGTTCAGCGTCGCCCGCTCCAGCACCGCCAGCGCGTCCTCGGAGTGCAGGAGCTGCACGCGCGCGTCGTACCCCAGCACCGTCGGCACGACCGGCAGGGCGAAGTACCTGGTCAGCACCGTGTCGATGCGGGGCCCGATGAAGTTCGTGAACCGCAGCGCGGTCACGTCGACGTCCGGTCGGCGCCGCGAGAAGCTGCGGACGTAGCCCTCGACCTCCACCGCGTCCTTGGCGTACCCGCTGGACGGCAGGTCCTTGGGCCCCATGTCCTCCGTGAACACCGCCGGGTCGCGCGAGCTGGACCCGTACACCGCGCTGGTGGACTTCACCACCAGCTTGCGCACGTGCGGCGACTTCTGGCACGCGGCCAGCAGCTGCATCGTGCCGATGACGTTCATCTCCTTCAACGCGCTGCGGCCGGTCGGCCCGGCCGGGTTCGCGTTCACCGACGCGTGGACGACCGTGTCGACCTGCGCCGTGGCGATGACCTTCGCGATGAGGGGGTTGCGGATGTCGGCCCGCACGAACTCGGCGCGCCCCATCCGCCGCAGCACGTCACGCGGCGGCGGCTCGGTGTCCACGCCGAGCACGCGCTCGATGTCCGGGTTGGCCGCGAAGCGCGCGGCGAGGTGGCCGCCGAGGAAGCGGCTGCAACCGGTGACGAGAACGACCTTGGGCGCCATGCGACTCCATGTCCGGTGCTGCGACTCGACGATGCTAACCGGGTTCGCGCCGACGCGAAGGACGGCGGGAACGGGAGGGCCTCAGCGCAGGTCACCGGCACCCCACCGACCAATCACCCGGAGGGCGCAACCCGGAGCACCGCGGAACGAACCCTCACCCCCGCGCCCTCACACCCCACCCAGGCCCTCACACCCCGCCCAAGCCCCTCGGAACCCCCACCAACAGCAACACCGCCGACCCCGGCACGAGACCGGGGACCGGCGGTGTGAGAACCCGCAGGGGTTACTTGCCGCGCTTGCGACGCTGCACCCGCGTCTTGCGCAGCAGCTTGCGGTGCTTCTTCTTCGACATGCGCTTGCGGCGCTTCTTGATGACCGAGCCCATGCGGGTTCCTTCACTACTAGACGTCGGTTGCTCTCCACGCGCCGGTGGAGACACCCGTCAAGAGGGCGCGCCGACACCAGGCACGAACGGCCTATCACTTTACCCGGCGGCCGGCGCGGGCTCTCAGGCACCCGCCCCGACCACCGACCCCACGCTCAACCGCCTCCTCCACCGGGCACCACCCGGCGTCCCCGCCGAGCACAACCCGGCAGCTCCACCGGGCGTCACCCGGCGGCCCCGACAGCCGTCACCCGGCGTCGAAGTAGGCGTTCCGCAGGTACTCGTCCACCGCCTTCTCAGGGACCCTGAACGACTTGCCCACGCGCACCGCCGTGAGCTCACCGGAGTGCACCAACCGGTACACCGTCATCTTCGACACGCGCATCACGAGCGCGACCTCGGCAACCGTCAGGAACTTGACTTGGCCGAGCGACTTCTCCTCCGCAGGCATGGATCACCGCGTCCTTCGACACGCGTCGTGCCGTCGGCTTCCCCACCGACGGTTCGACACGCACGTGCTCCCCTGAGAGTAACGGGACACGTGGGACTGGTGCGACGGCCAATGGCGGAATCAGTCCTCTTCGTGGGCCTGATCAGTCCTCTTCGTGGGCCTGCCCGAGCTCGACCGAACGGTCGCGGGCGGCCTCCAGCGCGGCCAGCATGGCGGCCCGCACCCCGTGCTTCTCCAGCTCGCGGATGGCCATGATGGTGGTGCCTGCGGGCGACGTGACGGCCTCGCGGAGGATCACCGGGTGCTGGTCGCCCTCGTTCAGCATGGTGGCCGCGCCGACCGCCGACTGGATGATAAGCCGCCCGGCGAGGTCGCGCGGGATGCCGAGCAGGATGCCCGCGTCGATCATGGCCTCGACCAGGTAGAAGAAGTACGCGGGTCCGGACCCGGACAGCGCCGTCACGGCGTCCTGCTGGCTCTCCGGCACCCTCGCCACCTGGCCGACCGTGCTCAGCAGCTCCTCGACCAGCGCGAGGTGCTCGTCCGACGCGTACCGGCCGGCGGAGATGGCGCTCATCGCCTGCCCGACCAGCATCGGCGTGTTGGGCATGACCCGGACCACCGGCGTGCTGTCGGGGAGCCGGCGCTCGAACAGCGAGGTCGGCAGGCCCGCGCACAGCGACACGACCAGCGTCCCGGGCTTGAGCACGGGGTTCAGCTCGTCGAGCAGCGGCTCGATGTCCTGGGGCTTGACCGCGACCACGAGCACGTCGGCCCGCTGGGCGGCGCCCGCCACGTCCGTGCCCCCCACGCCGTACCGCGCGGTCAGGGCGGCGGCCCGCTCCGGGTGCTTCTCGGTGAACAGCAGCTCATCAGCCTGGCGGCCGCCCTGCAACAGCCCGGACAGCAGGGCTTCACCGATCTTGCCAGCCCCCAGCACGGCGATGGTCGTCATGCCCTTAGCCTGCCACGCCGCACCAACCCGGAATCCCGCACCCGCTCGCCCCCTGTCTCGACCAGGACCCCGCGAACGCCCCACCCCGGGCACCACCCGCTCAGCCCTGGAGCGCGCCTCCCGGCGCCGCGGGCGTCAGCGCCAACTGCCGCGCCTGGCACACGAGCCGCCCCGCCGAGTCGACGACCACGGCGTCCTCGTCGAACCACTGCCCGTGCACCGCGCTGCACGACACGCGCACCCGCAACCACCCGGGCGCGGGCTCGGCCCGCAGCAGCGCCGTCAGCTGCACCGTCGGCGACCACCCGAACCGGCCGAGGTTGAACGTCACCGGCATCGAGATGTCGCCCGCGACCAGCGCGAAGTACGGGTCCGGCCGCCCGTCGAGCGGGCGCGCCCACAGCCGCAGCACCAGCGGCCCGCCGACCTCCCCCGCCAGGAACCCGGCGCCCTCCGGGTCCAGCCGCACGTCGCACGCCGACCCGAGCTTGTAGACCCCGTCGGCCCCCATCGACGCCAGGTCCACGGCGTTCGCGGGCGGCGCGGCCGGCATGTCCGGCAGGTCGGCGTAGTCCGCCGGCTCGGTCGGCATCCGCCCGACCGTCACCACCGCCTCCACGCAGCTCCGCCCGCGCTGCTCCAGCACGGCCGCCACCACGGTCGCCGTGCGCCCGGCCTTGCGCACCTCCGTCCTGATCAGCACCGGGCCGACCTCCGGCGCGCGCAGGAACTGGGCGCTCACCGACAGCGGCGCGAGCTGGTCGGGCACCACCGCCCGCGCGCCGTCCACGGCCGCCCGCGCCAGCAGCGCCAGCAGGAACCCGCCGTGCGGTTTGGGCCCGACCGTCCACCCGGCGGGCAGCGACGCGGTGTACGTGCCGTCGCCCAACGGGCGGACCGCACTGGCTACCGAGAAGGACACAGGACTCCTCACGACCGGCCGAGCAGCGAGCGCAGGAAGGGCGCGGCGTTCGCCGGGCGCTCGGCCAGGCCGCGCACCACGTGGCCGTACCACTGGTCGCCGTACGGGACGCGGACGCGCACCACGTGCCCCTCGGCGACGAGGTGCCGTTGCGCGGCCGGGCGGACGCCGTACGGCAGCTGGTACTCGAAGCCGTCGACGGGCCGGCTGTACCAGCGGGCGCGTTCGGCGACGATCTCCACCAGCCTCGGGTCGTGGGTGGCGAACACCGGGCGGCCGGACCCCTCCAGCAGGGTGTTGGCGCAGCGGACGTAGTTGAGGTCCACCTCGTGCGGGTCGGTGAAGGCCACCGACGCGGGGTCGCCGTGCGCGGTGCCGCCGCACGCGTCCTCGCACAGCCGGACGCGGGTGCCGGCCAGCTCGCGGCAGTCGTCGGGGGTGCGGCGCAGGTGAGCCCGGAGGGCCACGCCGGTCAGCGGCCACGCGCGGCGCAGCTCGGCCAGCACGCGCAGGGTGGGCTCGACCTCGTCGTGGCGCCGCGCGTCGAGGGTGACCGTGGTGCCGGCCTGCTCGGCGGCGGCGCAGATGCGGGAGGCGTTGGTCAGCGCCAGCGACTCGTTCAGCGCCAGCCCGACGGCGGGCAGCGCCACGCCGACCTCGACGTCGGCGGCCAGGCCGACGGCGTGCAGCTCGTCGAGGAGCCGCAGGTGGGCCAACACGGTCCGCTCGGCGGCGGACCTGGTGGCGGCGTCCTCGCCGAGGTGGTCCAGGGTGACCCGCAGGTCGTCGCCCACCAGGCGGCCGGCCACGTCGATCGCGTCGGCGGCGGTCTCGCCGGCCACGAACCGGCGCACCACGTCGCGGCTGACGGGCGCGGTGGCGACGACCCGGCGCAGCGCCTCGTTGCCCGCGGCGGCCAGGATCAGCGTCCGCAACGGATTCACGATCAAGACCCTAACCCGAGCGCGGTCGCGCATACCTCGCCCACCGCGCCGGGGCACGCGACACGCCGGACCCGAACGCGTGACACGCGCGGGGGTTCACGGACCCGAACGGTGAACTCGGGGGTCCTGACCGTACGACTCGCAATGCCTGACCGTACGACTCACCAGGTCCGACCGTACGACTCGCAATGCCTGACCGTACGACTCACCGGGCCTGAACGTACGACTCGCGATGCCTGAACGTACGACTCGCGATGCCTGAGTGGAGGACACGCGGGAGGGGTCAGGTGGGGAGGTGGCGGCGGGCGAAGGTGAGGGACTCGGTCAGGAGGGCGGTGCGGTCGGGGGCCGTGCGGGCGCGGCGGGTGTTGACCTCCAGGACGACCTGGCCGGTGAAGCCGGTGCGGGCCAGGTGGGTCAGCAGCTCGGCGCACGGCTGGGTGCCCCGGCCCGGCACGAGGTGCTCGTCCTTGGGCAGGCCGGAGCCGTCGGCCAGGTGGACGTGGGTGAGGTTGTCGCCCATCCGCTTGGCCAGCTCCATCGCGTCCACGTGCGCGGCGGAGGCGTGCGACAGGTCCAGCGTGTAGTTCCGGTGGCCCACGTCGGTCGGGTCGATCGACGGCCGGAACGCGGTGATCTGCACCGAGCGGCCGCGCCCGAGGGGCCGGCGGACCGGGAACATGTTCTCCACCGCGATGGCCACGCCGCTGTCGTCCTCCAGGGACGCCACCAGCTCGGGGAACGCCTCGGCGTAGCGCCGCTGCCACGCGAACGGCGGGTGCAGCACGACCGTGCGGGCGCCCAGCTCACCGGCCGCCACGACGCTGCGCCGCAGTCGCTCCGCCGGGTCCGGCGACCACACCCGCTGGCTGATCAGCAGGCACGGCGCGTGCACCGCCAGCACCGGCACCCCGGTCCGGTTCGACAGCCGCCGCAGCGCGCCCACGTCCTGGCTGACCGGGTCGGCCCACACCATGACCTCGACCCCGTCGTACCCCAGCTCGGCGGCGGCCTCGAACGCGGCGCCGGCGGGTTGGGGCCACACGGCCGCCGTGGACAGGCCGACCGGGATCAAGTCCTCACCACCGGGATCGAGTCCTCACCGCCGGGGTTCACGAGCCCACCACCGGCATCAGGACTTCACCAGCAGCATCGCCGCCGGCGAGACCGTCACGATCAGGCCGACGAGCACGGCCAGCACGGTGGTCTGGAGGTCGTCGGCCCGGCGGATCTTGCGGACCAGCATCACCAGGCCGACGGTCACCACCAGCGCCACGACCAGGGCCGCGGGCGCCAGGGTCCGCCACAGGAAGTTGAAGCCGAGCCACAGCGCCGCGCCGCCGACCACGCCGACGGCGAGCTGGCCGAGCATGACCAGCCACTCCTTGCCCGCCGACCGGTCGCCCTCGGGCTCGTCGTCCACCTCGTCCACGTCCGAGAGCCCGGCGGGCTCGTCGTCGTCGAAGCGGCGACCGCGGGACGGGGACGAGTAGTCGTCGTCCTCGTCCTCCTCGTCGAGGTCGACGTAGGGGTGGAACTGGGTGCTCTCCGGTTCCGGGCGCGCACCGCGGTCACCACGGTCACCGCGGTCATTGCGCTCGGGCCGGTCGCCGAGGTCGGGGCCGCCCTCGGGCACGTCGTCGCCGAACCAGTCCTCCGCGGACTGGTCGGGCAGCGGCTCGGGCAGCTTCGGCGGCGCGGGCGGCACGATCAGCACCGACTCGGTGGGCAGCGACTCCAGCGGCACGTTGGGCGTCAGCTCGTCCGGGACCCGCGGCAGCACCTCGGTGACCGGTTCACGCGGCGGCGCGGGCGGCACGGGCGGCGACACCGGGCGGACCAGGCTGGTCCGGGCCGCCTCCGGCACCACCGGGGGCGTGAGCCGGGTCGCCTCGGGACCGACCGGCGGCGTCAACCTGGTCGCCTCAGGGCCGACCGGCGGCGTCAGCCGGGTCGCCTCGGGGCCGACCGGCGGCGTCAACCTGGTCGCGTCGGGATCGACCGGCGGGGTGAGCCTGGTCGCCTCGGCCCCGGCCTGCGGGTTGAGCCGGGAGAGGTCCGGCGCGGACGGCGCGGGCGCGCCGGGCCTGACCGGCTCCCCCTCGAAGTCGTCCACGATCGGCGGGACGATGCGCGTCTCCTCGGCCGGGTCGACGTCCGGCGCACGCCTGCGCCCGCCCGGCTCCGGTTTCACCGGCGACCGCTTGGCGGGCGGGGCCGGCCGGGAGGGCGGCTCGCCCCGGGGCGGCGCGCCGGGAGCCCCGGCCACCGGCGGCACGGCGGCGGGCGGCGGCTGGACCGGTGGTTGGACCGGCGGCTGGTAGGCCGTCCGCTCCAGCTCGTCCTCGGCCTCCCGCGACGGGGGCGGCGGCGGTGACGGCGGCAGGGGCTGCGCGGGCGGCTCGTCCCGCACCGGCAGCAACCGCCCGCTGTCGGAGTTGACCCGCTCGATGATCGCCTGCGGAGCGGTGTCCGAGGCGTCCTCGGCCCGTCGGCGTCGCCGACGCGGCGCCACCTCGCCGGCGCCGCCGCCGTACTGGGCGAGCAACTCCGCGACGGTGCGCTGGGTCCGCTCCGACTCGCTCTCTCGACTCATCAACTCCACCGTGCCCCGTGGCGGCCAGTCCGTCCAGTGTCACCCGTCCGGCGGGTACGGCCCGCCGCGGCGTCCTGGTCCAGCCCATTAGTGTGGTCCAGCCGGCGCAGGATGACACCTTCCCGCAGAGCCCAGGGGCAAATCTCCAGTTCGCCCAGTGACAGGGCTCGCATGGTGGCCTCCGCCACCATCGCGCCCGCCACGAGCTGGTGCGCCCGGCTGGGGCTCACCCCTTCGAGCTCCGCCAGGTCGGCGGCCGGCATCCGCGAGATGAACGCGATCAGCTGCCGCAGACCGGCGTCGGTCAGCACCCGCCGCGCGCGCGGCCCGGCAGATGATGGCGCGGCACCGGTCAACCGCGCCAGCGTCCGGAAGGTCTTTGAAGTCGCAACCACTCGATCGGGTTCACCCGCTCGGCGGAGCTTCTTGGCCACCGGTGCGAGCTGGTCCGTCAGCCACTCGGCGGTCTCGCGCACCTCGTCCCGCGTCGGCGGGTCGTGCGCGAACCGCGTGCGCGTCAGCCGGCCCGCGCCCAGGGGCACCGAGAACGCCTCCTCGGGCGCCTCGTCCACGCCGATGGCCAGCTCCAGCGACCCGCCGCCGATGTCCAGGCACAGCAGCCGGCCCGCCGACCACCCGAACCAGCGGCGCGCCGCGAGGAACGTGTACCGGGCCTCGTCCTCGCCGGACAGCACCTGGAGGTCGACGCCGGTCTCGCCGCGCACCCGCTCCAGCACCTCGGCCGAGTTCCCGGCCTCGCGCACCGCGGACGTGGCGAACGCCATCAGGTCCTCGCAGTCCAGCCGCTCCGCCGCCGCCTTGGCCGCGGCGACGGAGCGCACGAGCTGGTCCGCGCCCCGGCGCGAGAGCATGCCTGAGCCGTCCAGCTGCTCCGCGAGGCGCAGCACGGACTTCTCCGAACTCATCGGCGTCGGGTGGGCACCCCGATGAGCGTCCACCACCAACAGGTGGACCGTGTTCGAACCGACGTCAAGCACCCCGAGGCGCACGCGGTGCACCGTACCTGGTCGGGGTGATCACGACTCGAACTTGTATCCCAGTCCGCGCACGGTCACCAGGTGCCGCGGGGCCGACGGGTCCGGCTCGATCTTCGACCGCAGCCGTTTGACGTGCACGTCCAGGGTTTTGGTGTCGCCGACGTAGTCCGCGCCCCACACCCGGTCGATCAGCTGGCCGCGGGTCAGGACCCGGCCGACGTTGCGCAGCAGGTACTCCAGGAGGTCGAACTCCTTGAGCGGCAGGCTCACCTCGGCGCCGTCGACGGTCACCACGTGCCGCTCGACGTCCATCCGCACCGGGCCGGCCTCCAGGACCTGCGGCAACAGCTCCTCGGACTCGCCGCCGCGGCGCAGCACCGCGCGGATGCGGGCGATCAGCTCCCGCGCCGAGTACGGCTTGGTGACGTAGTCGTCGGCGCCCAGCTCCAGGCCGACGACCTTGTCGATCTCGCTGTCCCGCGCGGTGACCATGATCACCGGCACGGCGGAGCGGGCGCGCAGCTGCTTGCACACGTCGGTGCCGCTCATGCCGGGCAGCATCAGGTCCAGCAGCACGATGTCCGCGCCGTTGCGGTCGAACTCCTCCAGCGCCTCCTGGCCGGTGGCCGCGAGGGCCGCGGTGAAGCCCTCCTTGCGCAGCAGGAAGGCGAGCGGATCGGCGAAGGAATCCTCGTCCTCCACGATGAGCACCCTGGTCACAGCTCTCCTCCGTGGTTGCCCGCCGCGCCGGTCGGCACGGTGGTCAGCTCCTGCCCGACCGGGCCGTTCCCGGTCAACGCCGCCTTGCGCAGGTCGGCGGTCGGCTCGTCCCCGTCGGGGTGGGCCGGGAGGCGCAGGGTGAACGTGGAGCCGGTGCCGGGCAGGCTCCACAGCTTCACCTCGCCACCGTGGTTGTTGGCGACGTGCTTGACGATCGCCAGGCCGAGGCCCGTGCCGCCGGTGGCCCGCGACCGGGCCTTGTCGACCCGGTAGAAGCGCTCGAACACCCGGGTCTGCTGGTCCTCGGCGATGCCGATGCCGCGGTCGGTGACGGCGATCTCGACGAACCCGTCGACGAGCTTGCGGCTGACCGAGACGGGGCTGCCCGGCGGTGAGTACGCGACCGCGTTGTCCAGCAGGTTCGTCAGCGCGGTGACCAGCAGCGTCCGGTCGCCCTCGACGGTCAGGCCGCTGGGCTCGTCGGTGGTGACGGCGATGTCGGCGCGCTCGGCGGCGAGCTTGGTGCGGCTCATCGCCTCGCTGATCACCACGTCGACCTCGACGGGGCTCAGCTCGGGCAGCTTCTCCGCGCCCTGGAGCCGCGACAGCGCGATCAGCTCGGTCACCAGCGTGCCCAGCCTGGTGGCCTCCTGCATGATCTTGGCGCTGAACCGGCGCACCTGCTCCTGGTCGTCGGAGGCGTCCAGCACCGCCTCGGCCAGCAGCGCCAGCGCGCCCACCGGGGTCTTCAGCTCGTGGCTGACGTTGGCCACGAAGTCGCGCCGCGTCGCCTCCAGCCGCACGGCGTCGGACTCGTCGGACGCCTCGACCACGACGAAGCCCTCGGTCAGCACCTTCACCGCCGCGTGCACGGCGGTGGGCTGCCGGCCCTTGATGACCTCCAGCGACGACAGGTCCACCGAGACCACGCCGCCGTCCTGGCGGGCCAGTTCGGCGGCGCGGCGGGCCCGCTCGTCCACCCGGTTGCCGCGGACCACGCCCAGTTCCTCGGCCCTGGCGTTGTGCAGCACCACGTCACCGAAGCCGTTGAGGACCACGATGCCGTCGTGGGAGGAGCGGACCACCATGGCCATCAGGTCGGCGACGGTGAGGCCCTTGGGGCGGTCGTCGCGGGGACGCGCGGTGACGCGGCCGACGATGAACGCCACACCGCCGATCAGCAGAGCGCCGATCGACAGGACGAAGTAACCCGTTGCGGTCACGATCGCATGGTAAGCAGCTCAGGGCGGGTATGGCCTAGTGCGCGAACGCGGTTCGTGACTCCTGCGACACGTCCGGGACCGATGTTCTCCCGGCAGTCGACCGCAGTTCACCCAATCGTGTCCAATTGAGCCAGGTCCTGTTCGGACAGGTGCAGGTCCGCCGACGCCAGGTTCTCCTCCAGGTGACGCGCCGAGGACGTGCCGGGGATGAGGAGCACGTTCGGCGCGCGGTGCAGCAGCCACGCCAGGGCGACCTGCCGCGCGGTCGCGCCGTGCCGGTCGGCGACCTCCGCCAGGGCGCCGTGCTGGATCGGGGTGAACCCGCCGAGCGGGAAGAAGGGGACGTAGGCGATGCCCTCCGCCGCCGTGCGGTCGAGCATCCGCTCGTCCTGGCGCGCGGCGACGTTGAACAGGTTCTGCACGCACACCACGGGCGCGATCCGCAGCGCCTGGTCGAGGTGGCGCCCGCCCGCGTTGCTCAGGCCGAGGTCGCGGACCAGGCCCTGCTCGCGCAGCTCGGCGAGCACCGCGAACGGCTCCTCGACCGACTCGGGGTCCTCGGCGCCGCCGACGCGGAGGTTGACCACGTCCAGCCGCTCCACGCCCAGGTGGCGCAGGTTGTCGTGCACGGCGTCGCGCAGTTGCGCGGGCGAGCGGGCGGGGACCCAGTCGCCGTCGGGCGTGCGGCGGTAGCCGACCTTGGTGACGATCACCAGGTGCTCGGGGTAGGGGTGGAGCGCCTCCTTGATCAGCTCGTTGACCACGTGCGGGCCGTAGTAGTCGCTGGTGTCGACGTGGTCGACACCGAGCTCGACGGCGCGGCGCAGGACGGCGCGGGCGTTCTCGGGGTCGGCGGGCGGGCCGAAGGCGTTGGGGCCCGCGAGCTGCATGGCGCCGTAACCGACGCGGTTGAGTTCCAGCACGGGTTCCACGATCACCGGCGCCGGCCGCCGCCGCTCGGTTTGGCAGCTAGCTGCCATGCTGGGGGTGTGGACCGGGGTTCGACGGCCGGCGGCGCGGGCGCGGTGGCCGTGGTGCGGGGAGAGGCCGAGTTGTTCGAGCGGACCGCGCACCTGTTCGCGGCGACCACGCGCGAGCTGTCCTGCGCGGCGAACGCCCTGCGCACGTGGATGGGCACCCACCCGCGCGCGGGCGTCGCGCGGCCCCCGCACGCGCCCGACCTGCGGGTGCGCAAGCTGTTCCGGCTGAGCACGCTGCTCGACCCGAGGTGGGCGGACCACGCGCGGGTCATGGCCGGGCACGGCGCGCACGTGCGGGTCGGCGCGCACGACGTGAACGAGACGATCCTGCTCGACGGCCGGGTGGCGATCCTGGCGGGTGACGAGGCCCACGGCGCCCGCAGCTACAGCGTGGTCACCGCGCCCGAGCTGGTGCACGGGATCTCGTCGCTGTTCGAGGCGGCCTGGCGGGCGGGCACGGAGCTGGCCGTGCACGAGGCCCGGGTGGCGGAGCTGCGGTCGTTCGCGCCCGGTGTGCTGGACGCGCTGAACCGGGGGTTGACGGACGCGGCGGCGGCCCGCGCGCTGGGGGTGTCCCTGCGCACGTACCGCCGCCGCGTGGCGGAGCTGATGACCGTGCTGGGCGCGTCGTCCCGGTTCCAGGCCGGGGCGCGGGCCCGCGAGCTGGGCCTGGTCTAGGACCCGGTCGGCGCCCGGCTCAACGGCCCTTGGGTTCAACGGCCCTGGTCAGCGGCCCCTGGTCAGCGGCCCCTGGTTCAGCGGCCCTGGTTGGCCACGGCCTTGATCGCGTCGGCCGCCGCGTCCGGGTCCAGGTAGGTGCCGCCCGCGGTGATCGGCTTGAGGTCCTCGTCCAGGTCGTAGCGCAGCGGGATGCCGGTCGGCACGTTCAGGCCCGCGATGGCCTCGTCCGAGATGCCGTCGAGGTGCTTGATCAGGGCGCGCAGCGAGTTGCCGTGCGCGGCGACCAGGACGGTCCGGCCGGCCCGCAGGTCGGGCACGATGGCGCTCTCCCAGTAGGGGATCATCCGCTTGACCACGTCGAGCAGGCACTCGGTGAGCGGCAGGTCGGCGCCGAGGTCCGCGTAGCGCGGGTCGCTGTCCTGGCTGAACTCGCTGCCGGTCTCGATGGGCGGCGGCGGGGTGTCGTAGGAGCGGCGCCAGAGCATGAACTGCTCCTCGCCGAACTCCTCCAGGGTCTGCTTCTTGTTCTTGCCCTGGAGCGCGCCGTAGTGGCGCTCGTTGAGGCGCCAGTCCCGGCGCACCGGGATCCAGTGCCGGTCGGCCGCGTCGAGGGCGATGTTCGCGGTGGAGATCGCGCGCCGCAGGAGCGACGTGTGCAAGACCTCCGGCAGCACCCCCGCCTCGCGCATCAGCGCGCCGCCGCGCTTCGCCTCGTTGACGCCCTTCTCCGACAGGGGGACGTCCACCCAGCCGGTGAACAGGTTCTCCGCGTTCCAGACGCTCTCGCCGTGGCGGAGCAGCACCAGGGTTCCGACAGCCATGGGCGTCAGCCTGCCAGATGGGGTGTGCCTGCTCACGCGGGTGGTCGCTGTGATCTTGATCGGTGCAGCGGACCGGTCGCTCCAGCCGGTCCGCCGCACCGGTTCGAGCGCGGGGTCAGCCGCCGAGCGCGCCGGTCAGGCCGCCCAGGCCGCCGCCCAGTCCGCCCAGGGCGCCCAGCCCGCCACCCAGGCCGGCGCTCTGACCGCCACCGGCGGTGGTGCTGCTGGTGCTGCCCACGGTGCCCATCGGGCCGCTCACGCCGGTGTTCAGGGCCGAGAGCGTGTCGTTCAACAGCGGCAGGGTCGGGAGGAACTTGACGACGTCCGTCGGCGAGCCGGCGTGCGTGCCGGTCTGCGAGCCGAGGTTCCCCAGGTTGCCGGGGGCGGCGAAGGCCGCCGGGGCCGCGAACAGGACCGCCGCTGTCGCGCCGGCGACGATGGCCAGCCTTCCAAGGGTGCGCATGCGTGGATCTCCGTAACGAATCATCGGGAGTGTGCGAAGTGCACCCGGACATGCTGGTCCGGACCCGATGCCCGAAGCACCCTCGAACCGCGACATAGACACGATCGAGCGACCGACCCGCCACCGTCGGGGGACAACACCCGGGAGGGGACGCGGGGCGGGAGGGACGGTCGGCCGCGTTCGGCGTTCGGCGTTCGCCGGTCGGGCGGTGGGCGGGGGCCCCCCCCCCCCCGCGCACCCCA
>NZ_JBHWIE010000005.1:0-81557 GCF_042732085.1 Actinosynnema sp. NPDC059797 | reverse complement strand
CCGACCGGGGTTGGGTTCCAAACCCGGGGGGGGGGGTGGGGGGTGGGTGGGGGGGGGGGCGTGGGTGCTGGGGGGGGTGTTGGGGGGGGGGGGCGGGGCGGCCCCGCCGCGGCCCGGGCCCACCCCACCGGTCAGGACGCGGTCTCGCGGGCCCGCAGGTCCTTGCGCAGGATCTTGCCCGCGGCCGACTTCGGGATGGCCTCGATGAACTCCACCACCCGCACCTTCTTGTGCGGCGCGACGTGCGCGGCGACGAACTCCATCACGCCCGCGCCGTCCAGCGAGGAGCCCGCCTGGCGCACCACGAACGCCTTCGGCACCTCCTCGCCGTCCGCGTCGCGCACGCCGACGACCGCCGCGTCGGCGATCTCCGGGTGCGTCAGCAGCACGGCCTCCAGCTCGGCCGGCGGCACCTGGTAGCCCTTGTACTTGATCAGCTCCTTGACCCGGTCGACGATGGTGACCAGGCCGCCCTCGTCGATCACCGCCACGTCGCCGGTGTGCAGCCAGCCGTCCGCGTCCAGGGTCGCCGCGGTGGCCTCGGGGTTGTTCAGGTAGCCCTTCATCACGTTCGGGCCGCGGCACCACAGCTCGCCGCGCTCGCCGACCCCGACGTCCTCGCCCGTGGCCGGGTCGACCAGGCGGCACTCCATGTTCGGGATGATCACGCCGACCGTGCCGACGGAGATGTCGTCGCGGCCGTCCGGGATGGCGTGGCTGACCGGGCTCATCTCGGTCATGCCGTAGCCCTGGGAGACGCGGCAGCCCAGCCGCTTGGCGACGGTGGCCGCCAGGTCGACGTCCAGCGGCGCGGCGCCGGAGAAGATCGTGTCGAGGCCCGACAGGTCGTACTGGTCCACCAGCGGGTGCTTGGCCAGCGCCACCGCGACCGGCGGGGCGATGTAGACGCGGTTGGTCCGGTGCTCCTGGATCACCCGCAGGAACTCCGGCAGGTCGAACCGGGGCAGGGTGACCACCGTCGCGCCCACGTGCAGGCCGTTGTTCATCAGCACCTGCATGCCGTAGATGTGGAAGAACGGCAGCACGGCGAGGACCTTGGTGGCGCCCCCGACCTCCATGATCGGGTCGCACTGGACGATGTTGGCCACCAGGTTCCGGTGGGTCAGCATCACGCCCTTGGCGCGCCCGGTGGTGCCCGACGAGTACGGCAGCACGGCCACGTCCTCGGCCGGGTCGATCTCCACCGACGGCACGGGGTGGTCGTTGGCCAGCAGCTCGCCCAGGCTCGGGTAGCCCTCCGCGCCGTCGAGCAGGACCACGTCGGCCACGCCCGCCTTCTCCGCGCCCGGCGCCGCGTTGGGCAGCAGCGCGGACACCGTGAAGAGCACCTTCGCGCCCGCGTCGGCCAGCTGGTGCGCGACCTCGTCGGCGGTGTAGAGGGCGTTGATGGTGGTCGCCGTGGCGCCGGCGCGCAGGATGCCGTGGAAGACCACGGCGTAGTACGGGGTGTTCGGGCTGAGGATGCCGACCACGTCGCCCTTGCCGATGCCTCGCGCGGCGAGCGCCGCGGCCAGCCGGTCGACCGCGCCGGCGAGCTGGGCGTAGGTCAGGGACGCGCCCGAGCTGCCGTCGACCAGGGCCACCCGGTCGGCCCGGTCGCCGAGGTCGGCGAACAGCAACTCGTGGAGCGAGACGTCCGGGACCTCGACATCGGGGTACGGACTGCGGAAGACCATGCGGCTGCCTCATTCTTCCGAGGGGGCGGTGATCCCGCCATCGTGTGGTACACGCCACTCCCGGTCAAGGCAAGCCAGGGACGAGACCGGTGGTCTCACCGACACGAGCCAGCGTTACTTAACTCGGCTAAGAACACTCGAACGGAGTAGCGCCGGCCCTTGTGGTGATCACCGCACATCTGCCAAGTTGGCAGGGCCGCGCGGGTCGGCTCCCACGCACTCCGACGACTCGCCCGGCGCCAACCGCGGTTCGCTTTCCCCCCGTCGAGCCGCGGCCCGCTTGGAACACCGGGCTCCCCCCGCCCGGTTCCACCGCAGCGGGGACCAACGCGGGGCGGCTTGAGCTCGCGACTCCCCCTCTCTCCCAAGCCGCCCCGCGCTCCCGGGCGTGCAACTCTGAGTAGGTCTCCTACTTCGGAAGAGTGACCTCGGGAAGTGGGGCGGGGGGCGGGGTGATCCGGGGGAGGGAGGCCTTGCGCCGCCGCCACCAGAAGTACGCCGCGGCTCCCGGGACGCCGAGCACCAGCGCGAACGGCAGGATCGCGCCGATCACGACCAGCACCAGGCCGAGGGCGGACACCAGGGCGCGCCAGCCGCCCGCGAACGCGCCCAGGAAGTCCTCGTCGTCCGGCGCGGGCGGGGCCTGCTCGACCGGTCGCTCGCCGATGGTCACGGTCAGCGTCCCCATCGACACCTGGCCCTTGAGGGTGTCGTGCTGGCGTTGCAGCGACTCCAGCTCCGACAGGCGCTTGGTCAGCTCGGCCTCGATGTCGGTGATCTCGGAGGTGGAGCCGGCGCGCTCCAGCAGCGCGCGGACGCGGTCCACGCTCGCCCGCTGGTTGGCCAGGCGCGCTTCCACGTCCACGACCTGCTCGGTCACGTCCTCGGTGCGCACCTCCCGGCGGACGACCTCGGCGCCGTCCAGCTCCGAGATCGACTTCAGGGCGGCGTCCAGCCGCTCGCCCGGCACGCGCAGGGTGACCGAGGCCCGGCCCGGTGTGGCGTTCTCCTGCGCCGAGTAGCCGCCCTGGACGGTGACCAGGTCCTTGAGCCTGGTCAGCGTGCCGGTGACGTCGGCGGCGACCAGTTCGACCGTCGCGCTGCGGACCAGGTGCCTGGTCGCCTGCTCGGCGGTCGGCTGACCCTGGTCCGCGGCCTGCCGGTCCTCGGGCACGCCGTTGGGTTGGCCCTTCTCCACCATGCCGCCCGGGGTCTGCGCCGGGGCCTGTCCGGCGACGTCGACCGCGCCGGACGAGGAATCGCTCGACGCGCTGCACCCGGTCAGGGCGACCAGGAAAGCCACCAGGAAAGCCGCCGGGAGCGCCGCTCGGGGCGCTGCCCGGAGCCCCGCTCGGAGCGTCACCGGGGTGGCTGGAGCCACTGCGGCCTGTCTGCCCATGTCGTTCCTCCCCTTCGTCGGAGAAGGGACGGGGAACGGGGTCAGGCCAGTTGCGCCGGGACGATCACGATTCGGACACCAGGTGCTTGAACGCCTGGAGGTTCGCCAGCGACTCGCCGCGCGAGACGCGCCAGTCCCACTCGCGCTGGATCGCGCCCGCGAAGCCGATCTCCAGGAGGGTGTTGAAGTCGCCGTCGGCGGCCTCCACGACCTGTCCCAGCACCCGGTCCAGCTCGTCCGGGGTCACGGCGTGCGGGGCGATCCGGCCGACCAGGTAGATGTCGCCGGTCGTGTCGATCGTGTAGTGCACGCCGTAGAGCTTCGCGTTGCGCCGCAGGAGGAACCGGTAGACCGCCTCGTGCGCCTCGTCGGGCCTGCGGCAGACGAACGCCTCCACCACCAGCGCGTGCCTGCCCACCACCAGCCAGCAGTTGGTCTGGAGCTTCTTGGTGCCGGGGAGGGTGACGAAGTACTTGCCCGGTTCCTTGTGCTCGTAAGGCAGTTCGCGGTCGGCCAGGGTGGCCTGGATCACCTCGTCGAGGTCGGGGGTGTTGGGGGGCGGGGTGCTGGGGGGCGGGGTGTTGGGGGTCAAGCGAAAACCTCTTCTCGGAAGACTTCCCCCGCCTGCGCGTACGCCGCCAGGAGGGAGTCCGTGGTGCGGTCCCAGGAGAACCGGCGGGCGTGGCCCACCGCGTTGGCCGCCAGTTCCTCGCGCCGCCGCAGCGCGACCTCCGCGAGCGCCCGCGCCCACGCGCCCGGCTCGTGGCCGTCGACCAGCACGCCGGACACCCCGTCGCGCACGGCCACCGGCAGCCCGCCGACCGCCGCCGCCACGACCGGGGTGCCGCACGCCTGCGCCTCCAGCGCCACCAGGCCGAACGACTCGTTGTGGCTGGGCACGGCCACGATGTCGGCGGCCCGGTAGACCCGGGCCAGCGCCTCGCCGCCCTGGGGCGGGAGGAACCGCACCACGTCGGAGATCCCCAGCTCGGCGGCCAGCCGCACGAGTTCGTCGGGGGTCTTCAGGCCCGACCCGGACGGGCCGCCGACCACGAGGACCACCAGGCGGGCCCGCAGCGCCGGGTCCCGGGCGATCATCTCCGCCGCGGCGCGCAGCAGGACGTCCGGCGCCTTCAGCGGCTGGATGCGGCCGACGAACGCCAGCACGATCGCGTCCCGCGGCAGGTCGAGGGCCTTGCGCGCCCGCGCCGGGTCGTCGGGCGTGAACCGCTCAAGGTCCACGCCGGGAGGGACCACGAGGACCTTGCCCGGGTCCGCGTCGTAGAGCTCGACCAGCTCGCGGGCTTCGACGTCGGTGTTCGCCACCAGGCTGTCCGACTCGGCCACGACCTGCTCCTCGCCGATCACCCGCATCCGGGGCTCGGGGGTGTCGTCGGCGGCCAGCGCCAGGTTCTTCACCTTGGCCAGCGTGTGCGCGGTGTGCACGAGGGGCACGCCCCAGCGCTCGCGGGCTAGCCAGCCGACCTGGCCGGACAGCCAGTAGTGCGAGTGCACGACGTCGTAGTAGCCGGGCTCGTGCCGGGCCTCGGCCCGCAGGACGCCCGCGGTGAACGCGCACAGCTGGCCCGGCAGCTCCTCCTTGCCCAGGCCCTCGAACGGGCCGGCCACGACGTGCCGCACCTTCACGCCCGGCACCAGCTCGGCGACCGGTGGCAGGTCGGAGGAGGTGGCGCGGGTGAAGATCTCCACCTCGACGCCCCGCCGCGCCATCCTGGTGGCCGTCTGCACGATGTAGACGTTCATGCCGCCCGCGTCACCCGTGCCGGGCTGCTCCAGCGGGGAGGTGTGGACCGACAGCACCGCGACCCGTCTCACCGACCGACCTCCATCACGAAGTCCACCAGGTCACCGGCGGTCGGGTCGACCACCCCGTCGTCAGGCCCGTCGTCAGGGCAGATGTCTGCACGACTCGGGTCAACGCCTGGATCATCGCATCGCTTCCCGAAGCGAGCCCGTTGGTTCACGGGGTGGGAGGCGGGGTTCACGGGTGGTGGGGTTCACGGGCGGAAAAGACAAAAGCGGCGCTCGCCGCTGGGCAGGCCGCCGGGGGAAGGGCGTTTGCTCGTGGTCTCCCCGTATGGCCTGCCTGAGGCAACCACACTCGTCAAGGGGTCCGAAGGGCGTGGACCCCTTGACAAGCGCGGTTGGGCTGCGCCCAGGCCATACGGGGAGACCACGAGCTGGGCGGGGTGTGCGCTGGTGCGCAGGGGTTGGGGTGCGCAGGGGTGGGGGTGCGGCGGTTAGAGCGCGGACATTTCCTGCCACTGGGACCAGGGGATCTGCCAGTCGTACCAGTCGTACTGGGCCGGGAGGGTGGTGATCGAGTTGGTGACCTCGACCGGGTCGCCCACCAGGGCGCTGTCGTAGTAGGCCTTGGCGTCGGCTTCCAGGAGGTTGGCGCAGCCGTGGGAGGTGTTGTTCCTGCCGATGTTGGCGGCGTTGTCGTTGTTCTCGTGGATGAACTCGCCGTGGTTGGAGAAGCGGACCGCCCACTTCTTGAGCACGTTGGTGTAGCCGTACCTGGGGTTGTCGAAGCTGAACTCGGCGAACTTCTCCATGACGACGAACGTGCCGTTCGGGGTGGTCAGCTCGGGGTCGTTGTCCCGTCCGAAGGACGCCGGGTACGTGGCGACGGTCTGGCCGTCGCGTTGGACGACCAGTTGGTGCGTCGGGTTGTCGATCTTCACGACCTGGTTGCGGCCGATGGTGAAGTCGCTGGTCACGTCCGCGCGGCCGTACGCGCCGTTGCCGTAGGGGACGCCGTAGAGCTTGGCCTCGACGTGGACCCGGGTGTTGGCCGGCCAGTACTTCTCCGGGCGGTAGTGGACCTCGCGCGGGCTGAGCCAGGCCCAGCTGCCCTGGACGTCGGCGCTGTTGGTGACGGTCAGGGCCTTCTCCACGGTGGCCCGGTCGGTCACGTCGGCCTCGAACTTGACCATGATCGGGATCGCCACGCCGACGGTCTGGTCGTCGCCCGGGAACAGGGTGGCCCGCACCTGGGAGGACGGGTTCAGGGTGGTGAAGGAGCCGGTGAGGTCGACGGGCTTGCCGTCGGTGCCGGTGGCGCGGCCGGTGTAGGCGTACTTCTTGCCGAAGCCCAGGGGTTCGGTGCTCGACCACGACTTCTTGTCGTCGGCGAGCCTGCCCTCGACCGCCTCGCCCTCGGCGTTGGTCAGCGCGACCTGGTCGATCGTGCCCTCGGCCACCGTGACCTGCACGGGCGTGTTCACCGGGGCGTCGGCGGCGCCGTCGGCGGGCGCGGTGGTGAACTTGGCCACCGGCGGGTCGTCGCCGCCGATCGGCTTGGCGGTGCCCTGTTCCACGGTGGCGCCGCAGCCGGCCAGCAGCGTGAGCGCGGCCAGCAGGGCAACAAATCTCCTGTGCACAACGACCTCCTGGTCGGAAGACGTCCGACGCGGCTCCAGGTGCGGGTGACATGTCTCACACGGTCGTGTTCCCCCTGCGTGGGACTTACCCGGTCGGCGCGCGGCCCGCACCTAAGATCGCTGCGTGAACCGTCCTATCGCAGTCGTGACCGGAGCCAGCGCGGGCATCGGCGAGGCCACCGCCCGGCGGCTCGCCGCCGAGGGCTTCCACGTGGTGCTGGGCGCCCGGCGGCTTGACCTCCTCAAGGGTATCGCGGCCGACATCGGGGGCACGGCCCTCGAACTGGACGTGACGTCCCTCTCGTCGGTCGAGGCGTTCCTGGCCGCCATCCCCGAAGCGCGGGTGCTGGTCAACAACGCCGGTGGCGCCCGGGGCCTCGCCACGGTGGCCGAGGCGGACGAGGACCACTGGCGGTGGATGTGGGAGACCAACGTCCTCGGCACGCTCCGGATCACCAAGGGGCTGCTGCCGAAGCTCGTCGACTCCGGTGACGGCCACATCGTGACCGTCACCTCGATCGCCGCGTTCGAGGCCTACGACAACGGCTCCGGCTACACCTCGGCCAAGCACGCCCAGTCGGCGCTGCACCGCACCCTGCGCGGCGAGCTGTTGGGGCAGCCGGTCCGCCTGACCGAGGTCCTGCCGGGCATGGTGGAGACCGACTTCTCCGTCAACCGCTTCGACGGCGACACCGAGCGCGCCTCGGCCGTCTACCGGGGCCTCACCCCGCTCACCGCCGACGACGTGGCGGACGTGATCGCGTTCGCGGTCACCCGGCCGTCGCACGTGAACCTGGACCAGATCGTGCTCAAGCCCCGCGCCCAGGCGTCGGCGACCCGGGCGCACCGCACGTGAGCAGGTCCACGTCGAGCTGGTCCAGCACCGGTTCGATGGGGTTGGCGAAGCCCCGGCTGCCGCTGCCGCCCAGGTAGAGCCCGACGACCCGGTTGGCGTCGTCCAGGAGGACGGCGCCCGAGTCGCCGTGGTCGGCGAAGCGCGGCGCCTCGATGCGGATCTGGTCGTGCAGCGTGCGCACGCCCAGGCCCACGCCGAAGTCGAGGGTGATCGCGGCGTCCGTGGACGCCACCACGCCCTCGGTGACGCCGGTGGTGCGCCCGCGCTTGCGCACCCGCCGGCCGACCTCCGCGCCGGCGTGCCCGCGCACCGGGCCCAGCTCCGCCACCTCGGCCCGGTGGCGCGGGGTGGTGAGCATGATCGCGGCGGCGTCCACCCGGGACGACAGCGCGGCCCGCGCCAGCGCGCCGACCCGGTCGTGCACGGGGTGGCCGCCGTCCACGCGGGACGGGTGCACCATCGGGTCGCCGACCGCCCACGCGTCGTCGACGCACGCCACGTGGAACGCGGTGAGGCCCATCACCACGAACCGGCGGCGGGGCGTGACCAGCGCGCCGAGCGTGCCCGCCACCACGTAGTCGTCCGGCTCGGGCACGTCGGGCGGCACGAGCCGGATCGCCCGGCTGGGCCCGATCCCGATGCCGCCGACGAGCAGGTCGTGCCGCTCGGCGCCGCCGACGCCCTCGGGCGAGGCGATGGTGTGGTGCGGCAGGAAGGAGTCCTCCACCACGTCGGTGGGCACGCCCAGCACGTCCGGCGGGATGGTGAACTGCGCCGCGGGTCCCTTGCGGCGCACGAACACCACGATCGCCAGCTCGCCGGTCCGGCGCCCGCGCGCGGTCTTCTCCCCGAGGTCGACGCCCACCACACCGGGCCGACTCAGGAAATCGTCCTCCACCAGCCTCTTGATCGGCCTGACGGCCGCGCGCTCGTCGTCTTGGTGAGCCATGACGGCCTCCCACGGGTACCCCTACCTCCATGAAACGCGCGCAGTGAGCGTTCGTCACACGGAGTCACCCGTTCGGCCGGTCGGCTTCTCCGGTACCGGTTCAGCGCAGGTCAGCCCAAGTCGCAGCCCACGAGCACGGGCTCCGGGCGCAGCTCCACCCCGAACGCCGCCCGCACCCCGTCGCGCACCTCGCGCGCCAGGTCGAGCAGGTCCTCCGTGGACGCGCCGCCGCGGTTGGTCAGCGCCAGGGTGTGCTTGCCCGACAGGGCCACCCGGCCACCGGCGCCGCGGTACCCGCGGGTGAACCCGGCCCGCTCGATCAGCCACGCCGCCGACAGCTTCGCGTGCCCCTCGCCCGCCGGGTAGGTGGGCACCTCGACGTGCCGCCCCAGCCGCTCGGCGATGCGGATCAGCACGCCGGCCAACGTGGACTCGTCCAGCAGCGGGTTGGTGAAGAACGAGCCCGCGCTCCACGTGTCGTGGTCGGCCGGGTCCAGCACCATGCCCTTGCCGCGCCGCAGGTCCAGCACCGCCTTGCGGGCCGCGTCGGCGGGCACCCGCTCGCCCTGCGCCACGCCCAGCACGCGCGCCAGCTCGGCGTACCGGATCGGCGCGGACTGGCCGCCGGCGGTCAGCGCGAACCGCGCCCGCAGCACGACCGCCTGGTCCGTGCCCTTCAGCACGCTGGTCCGGTAGGCCAGGCCCAGGCCCTCGGCGGGCACCTGGTGCACCCGGCCCGTGCGCCGGTCCAGCAGGTCGACCGAGGTCAGCACCTGCGAGACCTCGACGCCGTACGCGCCGACGTTCTGCACCGGGGTCGCGCCGACCAGGCCGGGGATGCCGGACAGGCACTCCAGCCCGCCCAGGCCCTGCGCCACGGCCTCCGCCACCACCGAGTCCCAGTCCTCGCCCGCCTCGACGGTGAGCTGCACCAGGCCGTCGCCGAGCGGGTCGAGCCGGCGGCCGACCGTGCCGACCTGCACCACGGTGCCGTCGAACCCGGCGTCCGCGACGACGAGGTTGGACCCGCCGCCGAGCAGCAGCACCGGCTCACCGGACGCGTCCAGGTCGCGGACGGTCTCGACGAGCTCGGCGGCCGTGGTGGCGCGCGTGAACCGCGCGGCCGGGCCACCGAGCCGCAACGTGGTGCACTCGGCGAGCCACGTCCGGGCACTGGACGGCGGGGTGGTCACGGGCGTCAACGGTAGCCTCCGCGACATGGCACGCCGCATCGAGCACCGAACCACGTCCTCCCGGCCCGCGCGGGACGTGTACGCCGCGCTGGTCGACGAGGGCTTCCTGCGCGACCGACTGGCCGTCCTGGGCGGCAAGGACGCCGAGCTGGTGACGTTCACCACGACCGGTCAGACCACGACCTACCAGCTCAAGCAGGGCGTGGACGCGGCGGACCTGCCGTCGGTCGCGCGCGGCGTGCTCGGCGGGGACCTGGTCATCACGCGCACCGAGACCTGGACCGAGGCCGGCCTCACCGGGACCATCGAGGGCCTGCTGAACGGCGTGCCCGGCCGCATCGAGGGCACCATCACGCTCTCCGACACCGCGGGCGGCAGCGAGCTGCACCTCGTCGGCCAGGTCAAGGTCGGCATCCCGCTGGTGGGCGGCAAGGTCGAGGGCATGGTCGTCGAGCAGGTCGCCAAGCTGCTGGACAAGGAGACCGAGTTCACCTCGGACTGGTTGGCGCGCCGCTCCTGACGATGGCCCGCACCCCACGCCTCGCCGCCGGCCGGGCACGCGCCCTCGGCCTGCCCACGCGGGGCACGACCAACCCGAACCGCCTCCGCCGCGTCGACCGGTGGCTGGCGCACGCCCACCGCGACCTGCTGGCCGACGGCGAACCGCTGGTGGTCGACCTCGGCTACGGCTCGTCCCCGGTCACCACGGTCGAGCTGGCGACCCGCCTGCGCGCGCTCAACCCCGGCGTGCGCGTGCTCGGCCTGGAGCTGGACGCCGACCGCGTGGCCGCGGGCAAGGAGGCCGCCGACCCGCCCCGGCTGGACTTCCGGCGCGGCGGGTTCGAGCTGGCGGGCGCCCGGCCGGTGCTGCTGCGCGCGTTCAACGTGCTGCGGCAGTACACCGAGGAGCAGGCCGCGGAGGCGTGGGGCACCATGCTGTCGCGGCTGGCGCCGGGCGGCGTGCTGGTGGAGGGCACGTGCGACGAGATCGGCCGCCGGTGCTCCTGGGTGTCGCTGACCGCCGAGGGCCCGCGGACCTTCACGCTCTCGTGCCTGCCCGCCGACCTGGACGCGCCGGGCGACCTCGCCGAACGCCTGCCCAAGGCGCTGATCCACCACAACGTGCCCGGCGAGCGGGTGCACGCGCTGCTGGCCGAGCTGGACGCGTGCTGGGCGACCGCCGCGCCCTACGCCCCGTACGGGCCGCGCGCCCGGTGGGTGGAGTCGGTGCGGCTGCTGGCCGGGCGCGGGTGGCCGGTGCTGGACGACCGGAGGCGGTGGCGGCTCGGCGAGGTGACGGTGCCCTGGGACGTGGTGAGTCCCTAGGCTGTGGCGGGTGGAACACGCGGAGTTCGTGACCGAGCTGAAGTCCCAGATCGCCGCCCTGCGCGCCACCGCGGTGGCCACCGGCCCCGAGGCGCCCGTGCCGACCTGTCCCGAGTGGACGGTCAGGGACCTGGTCGCCCACCTGGCGCGCGTCCACTCGTGGGTGCTCTCGGCCCTCGACACGCCGCCCGACGGCCCCACGCCCCGCGCCCAGCCGCACCCGGAGGCGTGGGACGAGCTGCTGCCGTGGTGGGACGCCAGGGCGGGCGAGCTGGTCGGCGCGCTGGAGGGCACCCTGTCCAACACGCCCGCGTGGACGTTCTCGCCGGCCGACCGCACCTACGCGTTCTGGGCCCGCAGGCAGGCGCACGAGGCCGCCGTCCACCGGCTGGACGCCGAGCACGCGCGGCACGGTGGCGAGGTGCCGTCGCTGCTGTTCGACGTGCGGTTCGCGGCCGACGGCGTGGACGAGTACCTGACCCGGATCCTGCCGCGCCAGGCCGGCCGCACGCCGATCGAGCGCGAGGGCAGGCTGGTGCTGCACGCCGCCGACGCCGGCCGCGCCTGGGAGGTACGGCTCGTCCCGGGGCGGGCGCCGGAGGTCGGCCCGGTCCAGGACGCGGGCACCGGCGCGGACGCCACCGTGGCGGGCACCGCGGACGCGCTGTACCGGGCCGTGTGGGGCCGGCCGAGCGGCGCCGTCGTGTCCGGGGACAGGTCGTTGCCGGCCGCGTTGCCTCGACCGTAGATACTTCCCGTCGTGCCTCTGCCTGAGCGACGTTACGTGATCACCTTCGGCTGCCCCGACCGCACCGGAATCGTGGCCGGGATCTCCTCGTTCCTGGCCGAGCACGGCGGCTGGATCGTGGAGGCGGCCTACCACACCGACCAGGACACGAACTGGTTCTTCACGCGGCAGGAGGTGCGCGCGGACTCGCTGCGGTTCGACGTGGACGAGCTGCGGTCGCGGTTCGCCGAGGTGGCGCGCGAGCTGGGCGCGCACCCCGGTTCGTGGCGGGTCACCGACACCGGCGAGCGGCGGCGCGTGGTGATCCTGGTGTCCAAGGAGGGCCACTGCCTGTACGACCTGCTGGGCCGGGTGGCGTCGCGCGAGCTGGACGTGGACGTGTCGGCGGTGATCGGCAACCACGCCGACCTGGCCGGGATCACCAGGGCGCACGGCATCCCGTTCCACCACGTGCCGTTCCCGGTGAACGACCCGGAGGGCAAGCAGGCGGCGTTCGCCCAGCTGCGGCAGCTCGTGGACGCGCACGAACCGCACGCGGTCGTGCTGGCGCGGTTCATGCAGATCCTGCCCACCGAGCTGTGCGCGGACTGGGCCGGGCGGGCGCTGAACATCCACCACAGCTTCCTGCCGTCCTTCATCGGCGCCCGCCCCTACCACCAGGCGCACGGCCGCGGCGTCAAGCTGGTTGGCGCGACCTGCCACTACGTCACCGCCGACCTGGACCAGGGGCCGATCGTCGAGCAGGACGTGATCCGCGTGGACCACACCGACTCGATCCCCGACATGGTCCGCAAGGGCCGCGACATCGAGAAGGTCGTCCTGGCCCGCGGCCTCCGCTGGCACCTGGAGGACCGCGTCCTGGTCCACGGCAACCGCACCGTCATCTTCTGACCGCGTGTCCTCCACTCCGACATCGCGTGTCCTCCACCCGGACACCGCGAGTCGTACGTCCAGGACCACCGTGTCGTACGTCCAGGACCCCCGAGTTCCCCATTCGGGCCACGCGCGGGGACCCAGGACGTAGGCTGCGCCGGTGCGCACGGAGTTCACCGACCTCGACGCGGTCCGCGCGGCCGACGACCTGAGGGACGCCGTCGTCGTCGGGCTCGACCTGGGCGCCGAGGAGCTGCGCGTGCCGATGGACGGCGCGCTGTTCCTCGGCTGCGCGCTCTCCCCCGCGGCCCAGCGCCGGGCGGCGGCGGCCGGGGCGCTCGTGTTCCCCGCGATCCCCGACCTGCCCTACGACGTGTACCGGTCGCGCCTCTACACGCCCGCCGAGCTGTTCGCCGGGTTCGACCCGGCCGACCCCGCGTCCTACGCCGACACCCCCGACGCCGTCATCTACCGGCACACCCGCGCGCAGGGCCACAACCCGGACCCGCTGCACGCCCTCGCCGAGCGCCTGCACGACCACGCCATCACCTCCGCCCTGGGCGACGCCCTGACCGGCGCCCCGGTCGCCGTCATGGGCGGGCACGCGCTGGGTCGCGGCACCCCCGGCTACCGGCGCGCGGTCGAGCTGGGCGCGGCCCTCGGCGAAGCCGGGTTCACCGTGCTGACCGGCGGCGGGCCGGGCGTGATGGAGGCCGTGCCGCTGGGCGTGCGCGCCGGCGTGGACGAGGCGGTGCTCCGGGACCTGGCCAGGGCGCCGGCGTTCGGCCACGACGCCGAGTCGATCGGCCGCTGGATCGCCGCCTGCCCCACCGACCTGCCGACGTCGGAACGGCCGCGCACCATCGGCATCCCGACCTGGTTCTACGGCCACGAGCCGCCGAACCCGGCCTGCGAGCTGCACGCCAAGTACTTCGCCAACTCGGTCCGCGAGGACGGCCTGCTCACCATCGCCACCGGCGGCATCATCTACACGCCGGGCAGCGCGGGCACCGTGCAGGAGGTCTTCCAGGACTACTGCCAGAACCACTACGGCTCGGTCGGCCCGGCCGCGCCGATGGTGTTCCTGGGCAAGGACTTCTGGGTCACCGAGGTGCCCGCCGCGCCGCTGGTGCAGCAGCTGGCCCGGGGCCGCGAGGCCGAGCGATGGATCCTGGTCACCGACGACGTGGCCGAGGCCGTGGAGTTCATGCGGGAGTACGCGGCGTGAGCACCCGCTCGACCACCTCCGCCGCGTCCAGGCACGTGTCCTCGCGGTAGGCGCGGCCGATCAGCTGCACGCCGACCGGCACGCCGCCCGCCACCCCGGTCGGCACGGCCACGGCGGGCAGCCCCGCGAAGCTGGTCGCGGTGCACAGCCGCAGGGCCCGGCTCACCAGGTCGTGCCCCTCGGGGGTGCGCTCGGCGCCGGGCGCGAACGGCGGTTCGGTGAACACCGGCGCGAGCACCAGCGGGTGCCCGGCCAGGAACTCCGCCCACGCCCGCCGCACGCCCAGGTGCACGCCGGTGAGCCGCAGGTACTCGGGGAGGTCCACGGGCGCGGTCTTGGCCATGGACAGCTCGAGGTACCGGTGCCCCTCCGCGCCGAGGAGGGTCCGCACCACGGGCCAGCTCGGCGTGAACTCGGTCATCAGCATGTGCCCGTACGCGTGCAGTGCGTCGTCCAGCCGGGGCACGTCGGCCTCGACGACCTCGTAGCCGGCGTCGGCCAGCGCGCCGGCCGCGTCCTCGACGGCCCGCCGCACGTCGGGGTGCACGCCCCGCCCGCCGGGGTCGGCCACCACCGCGACCCGCCGCGGCACGGGTTCGCCGGTCGGCGGCACCGGCACGGCGCGCGGGTCGCGCGGGTCCGCGCCCGCCAGCGCGTGGAACGCCAGGCGCAGGTCGCCGGCCGTGCGGGCGAGCGGGCCGTCCACCGCGAACAGCTGCGCGCCCAGCGGCGGGTCGTCGGGGCCGAGCCGGTGGTCGGCGGGGAACCGGCCGGTGGTCGGCTTCAGCCCGGCCACGCCGCAGAACGACGCGGGGAGGCGCACCGAGCCGCCGGAGTCGTTGCCCAGGCCGAGGGCCGCCATGCCGGTGGCCACCGCGACCGCGTCACCGCCGCTGCTGCCGCCGGGCGTGACGGCCGGGTCCCAGGGGTTGGCGGTGTCGCCGAACAGCTCGCTGCGGGTGTGCACGCCGGCGAGGGTGAGCGTCGGCATGTTGGTGTGCCCGACGGGGATCGCGCCGGCGGCCCGCAGCCGCGCGACGGGCGGCGCGTCGGCGGGCGCGGTGGAGTTCGCGAAGCGCACCGCGCCGTGCGTGGTCGGCACGCCGCCGAGCGCGATGTTCTCCTTGACCGTGAACGGCACGCCCGCCAGCGGCCCCTTCACGGGGTTCCGGTCGACCTCGGCGGCGTCGGCGAGCGCGCGGTCGGCGGTGAGCCTGGTGATGGCGTTGACCACCGGGTTGACCTCGGCGATCCGGTCGAGGTGGGCGCGCACCAGCTCCACCGCCGTGACCCGGCCGTCCCGCACCGCCGCGGCCTGTGCCGCCGCCGTCAGCCCCCACACCTCGCACCCCCGGTTTCGATACGCTTGTATCGGATACTATCCGCGGGTGCTCAGGCAGGTCGACCGGGATTCGCGGCGGGGCAGGATCACCGACGCGGTGTTCCTGCTCGCCGACGAGCGCGGCCTGGAGGGCGTGACGCTGCGGGACGTGGCGGCGCGCGCGGGCGTGTCGCTGGGCGCGGTGCAGCGGTGCTTCGGCACCAAGGAGGAGATGCTCAAGTTCGCGCTCGACGAGGTCGGCAGGCGCGTCCTGGCCCGCGCGGGCGGCACGGCGGACGAGGCGGCGCGCGCCGTCGCCCTGCCCGGTCGCGCCGAGGCGCGGGTGTGGCTGGCGTTCGTCGCGCAGGCCGCGGTGAACCCGGACCTCGCGCCCGCGCTGCGCGCGAGCTACGCCGACCTGGAGGGCATGTTCGAGCGCCTGCTCGGCGACCGCGTGCGGGCCCGCGCGCTGGTCGCGCTGGCCGACGGCCTCACCACGCACGTGCTCATCGGGCACCTCACGCCCGAGCAGGCGCGCGAGGTGCTCGACCGGTGCCTAGCGGGCCAGGCCCTCGACCACCTCGGCGCCGGGTAGCTTCGCCAGCACCTCGCCGGGCACCAGCAGCTTGCTGCCCCGCACCCCGCTGCCGATCACCAGCTCCGGCGCGGCCGCGACCTCGGGCGACAGCAGCACCGGCCAGTCCGCGGGCAGCCCCACGGGCGTGATGCCGCCGTACTCCATGCCGGACAGCGACACCGCGTCGTCCATCGGCGCGAACGACGCCTTGCGCGCGTCCAACCGCCGCCGCACGACCCCGTTCACGTCCGCCCGCGTGGTCGCGAGCACCACGCACGCCGCGTACCGCACGGTGTCGCCGCGCTTGCCCGCGACGACCACGCAGTTCGCCGACGCCTCCAGCGGCGAGCCGTAGTGCGCGCAGAACTCGGCGGTGTCCGCCAGCGACGGGTCGATCTCGGCGACCGCGAGCCGCGAGCCGTCGGCCAGCGACCGCAGCGCCGCGGCGACCGGATCGGCGACCAGGTCCAGCCGGTCGAGCACGGGCACGGGTGTCAGGCTGCCTGCGATGGTCCACACGCCGCCCATCCTGCCAAACGCCGCTTGACCTTGACGTTGCGTCAACACCTACCGTCGTCGGTGCAGGAGGGAGGACGGTCATGGCCTGGTCGATCGCGCAGGTGGCGCGGATGTCGAAGGTGACTTCGCGGACGTTGCGGCACTACGACGCGATCGGCCTGCTGGAGCCCGCGTGGGTCGGTGGCAACGGCTACCGCTACTACGAGCGCGAACAGCTGCTCAGGCTCCAGCAGATCCTGCTGCTGCGCGACCTCGGGCTCGGTCTCGACACCGTGGCCGAGGTCCTGGACGGGCGGCACAGCACGGTCGACGTGCTGCGCAACCACGCGCGGTGGCTGTCGGCCGAGCAGGAGCGGCTGGCGAGGCTGGCCGAGACCGTCGCCAAGACCATCGAGGAACTGGAAGGGGGTTACCGCATGAAGATGGAGGAGCTGTTCGACGGCTTCGACGCCGACCGCCAGGCCCGCTACGAGGCGGAACTGGTGGAGCGCTACGGCGAGGGCGTCCAGGAGCACATCGACGAGGGCAAGCGCCGGGTGCGGGACTGGACGAAGGCCGACGCCGACGCGTTCACGGCGGAGTGGAAGGCGATCACCGGGGCCTTCGCCGCCCTGTTCGACGCCGGGGTGGCGCCGGACGCGCCGGAGGCGCTGGAGGTGACGGACCGGCACCACACCTGGCTGTGCCGGAGCTGGACGCCGAACCGCGAGTCGTACACGGGGCTGGGTCAGCTGTACGCCGACGCGCCGGACTTCAAGGTGCAGTTCGACGCGCACGCCGAGGGTCTCGCCGAGTACGTCCGCGACGCCATGGCCGCCTACGCCCAGGCTCGGCTGGGCTGAGCCGGCCTGCCCCCGGCAGGTCGGCGTGACCGGGCCGACGGGGAGCTGCAGATCCCCGTCGACCGGGCCGGGTCACACGTCGTGCAGCCCGAACGCCTTCAGGGCCTCCCGGTTGAACGCGGGCAGGTCGTCGGGGTTGCGGCTGGTGACCAGCGTCCACCCGTTCATGCCGCAGACCCGCACCTCCTCGTCCGCCCAGTCGCCGCCCGCGTTGCGGATGTCGGTGGCCAGGCTCGGGAACGAGGTCAGCATCTTGCCGCGCACCACGTCCGCCTCCACCAGCAGCCACGGCCCGTGGCAGATCGAGGCGACCGGCTTGCCCGCGGCCACGTGCTGCTTGACGAAGCGCACCGCGTCGCGGTCCATCCGCAGGAAATCCGCGTTGGCGACGCCACCCGGGATGACGATGCCGTCGTAGTCGTTGGGGTCGGCGTGCGCGTACGGCACGTCCACGTCGAACTCGTCGGCGGGCGTCAGGTGGTGGAACCCGCGCACCCTCCCCAGCTTCGGCGCGAGCAGCCTGGGCACCGCACCGGCCTTCTCCACGTGCTGCCAGGGATCGGTCAGCTCGACCTGCTCGATGCCCTCCGTGTCGACCAGGAACGCGATCTTCTTCTGTTCGGCCATGCACTTCGGCTACCCGTGCAGGAAGTCGACCAACCACCCGCGCACGTCACCCCGGTGGGTCAACCACGAGGGCACCAGCTCCAGCCTGCCGTTCGGGAACGCGGCGGCCACCTGCTTGGCCACGTCCTCCGGGTGCAGCGGGTCGCGCGTCGCGCCGACCACCAGCACCGGGGCGGTGACCAGCGCCAACGCCGCCCGGTCCGGCACCGCGACCTGGCCGGGCAGCGCGTCCAGGGCGTCGTCCAGGCGGGCGAACGCGGCCCGCCGCTGCGCCTGGTAGTCCGGTGGCCCGCCGACGGCGGCGATGGCCTCCTCGCGCGGCAGCGCCGGCCGCGGCTCGTCCAGCACGGCGGGGAGCAGCAGGACCACGCGCTCGAACGCGTCGGGTTCCGCGGCCAGCAGCGACAGCAGGGCGCCGGCCGTCAGGGACACGCCGATCGCGCGGGTCGCACCGGTCTCGCGGGCCGCTCCGCGCAGGTCGGCGGCTATGCGCCGGTAGTCCCAGTAGCCCTCGGGCGCGTCCGGGGCGTCCCCGTGCGAGGGCAGGGTGACCACGACCTTCGTGCCCGGCAGGCCGGACGTGGGCAGGCGCGCCTCACCGGGCGTCGCGCCGAGGCCGTGGCCGACGAGGGTGACCGGGTCGCCGGAGCCGAAGCTCCGGTGCGTCACCACCGGGGGCCGCGCTGGACCTCGATCAGCCGCGGGCGCACGTCCACGACGTAGACGGTCACCGCGACGAGCCCGGCGAGCCAGAACATGGCGCCCGCCGAGAACGGGCTGAACAGCAGCAGCGCGAACGTGCCACCGCCGGTGATGCCGAGCCACGCGGGCTTCGTCATGCGATCCGCGGCCTGGTAGGCGTCGGCGCGCTGCGAGAGTGCGTGCGCGAACGCGAACACACCCATGCCCAGCGCGGCGTAGTAAGCCACGAACATGACCCAGAGGTCCAGGTACAACGGGCTGAGGTCCGGGATCGGGAAGAACACAGCACCAGACTACGTGCGTCGCGCGTGCGCGGTACAGCCGAAACGGGGCGTCCCGGTGGAACGCCCCGTCACGACGACGTCACTTCCCGCTACCGCGCCCCTACTCGGCGGCGTCGGTCGCGCCGGTCGAGCCGGTCGACTTGGGCGCCGCGGTGCTGCCGCGGCCCGTGCCGGTCTTGCCGGTCTTGCGCGTGGTGGTGCGGTCGGTGGCCTTGCGGGTGGTGGCGCGCACCTCGTGGGCGACCTCGCCGCCCGCCTCCACGAGCGTCTCGGCCAGCTTCTCGGCGGCCTCCTCGACGTCGCTCGCGGCCTTCTCGCCGGCCGCGCGGGTGCGGCGGTTGACCTTGCCGAGCACGTCGTCGGCCAGGTCGCGGGCGTCCGAGGCGGCGGTGCCGGTGCGCTTCTGCGCGGTCTCCACGGCCTCCTCGACCTGGGTGAGGGCCTTCTGGAGCTGCGGCTGGGTCTTCAGCTTCTCCAGCGCCTCCTCGCCGTGCTGGGCGAGGAACTGGTACAGGTTCAGCGCCGACTGCGTGTAGGCGTCGACGACCTTGCGCAGCTCGGCCGGGTCGAACTTGTCCTTCAACCCGGTGAAGTCGGTCGACTCGGCCGCCTGCTTGGCCGTCTCGGCGCGCTCGCGGGCCTTGTTCAGCGCCTCGACGACGGCCTTGGCGGCCAGGTCGCCGGCGCCCAGGGCGGCGAGCAGCGGGGTCCGGGCGGCGGCGACGGCCTGCTCGCCCGCCTTGCGCAGCTCCTCGGTGGTGGGCAGGTTCGGCATGGCGATCACTCCTGGGACTGGTTCGGGACGGCGGGCGGGGCCTGGTGGTCGGCCGTCGCGTTCTCCCGCCGGAAGGACTCGTAGACGTCGAGCAGCACCTGCTTCTGCCGCTCGGTGAGGTCGGGGGCCGTGACGATGGCGTCGGCGAGCGCGCCGCCCTCGCGCTGCTCCAGGATCCCGGCCTCGACGTACAGCGCCTCGGCCGAGATCCGCAGGCCCTTCGCGATCTGCTGGAGGATCTCCGCGCTCGGCTTGCGCAGGCCCCGCTCGATCTGGCTCAGGTACGGGTTGGAGACGCCGGCCAGCTTCGCCAGCTGCCGCAACGAGATCTTCGCGGTGTTGCGCTGCTGGCGGATGTACTCACCGATGTCGCGGCCGAGGTCGGCCACCGCCTTGTCGATGGGCTTGTCCAAATAACGGCACCTCCTCGATCCGCTTTCGACGGTACGCGCGAGTGCTAGCAACTGCAAGCGGACTGCTAGCAACCCCGACGTGGGCTCGCCCACAGCGCTACGGTGGGGGTGTGGACCTTGCGGCGAAGCTGCGCGACGAGCTGGTCGACTCGCTCACGGCCTCCGGCGTGCTGCGCGACCCGCGCTGGATCGAGGCGTTTCGCCAGGTCCCGAGGCACGTGTTCCTGCCGGGGTTCTTCGTGCAGCGGCCGGACGGCACCTGGGCGGCGGTGACCGCCGACCACCCCGACCACCTCTCCCTGGTCTACCGGAACCAGGTGTGCGTGACCCAGCTGAACGGGAACGACGACGCCTGGGAGCAAGCACTCGCCGGGCAGCCCGCGACCGGGATACCCACCAGTTCGTCCAGCATGCCCGCGATCATGGCGATCATGCTGGAGGCGCTGGACGTCGCGCCCGGCTCGAGGGTGCTGGAGATCGGGGCGGGCACCGGCTACAACGCCGCGCTGCTCACCCACGTGCTGGGCGCGGAGAACGTCACCTCGATCGACGTGGACCCGGCCGTGCTGGCGCGGGCCTCCGCCCACCTGGCCGCCGCCGGCTTCCACCCCGCGTGCGTCCTGGGCGACGGCGAGCGGGGCCACCCGCCCCGGGCGCCCTACGACCGGGTCCTGGGCACCTGCGCGGTGTCCCGCGTCCCGGCGGCGTGGCTGACCCAGACGTCACCCGGGGGCGTGATCGTGACCACGCTCAACCGGGCGATCGGCGCGGGCCTGGTCCGCCTGACCGTGCGCGACGGCGTGGCCACCGGCCCGGTCATGGCCGAGGACGGTCGCTTCATGCCGTTGCGCGCGCACTACGCCGCGTGGGCGGAGGACGCGCTGGCCGACGCCCTGACCGCCGAGCCGACCACCGCGCGCGGCACCCTCCTGACCCCGGAGGTGGTGCTGGACCCGGCGCGCGGCTTCGAGTTCTTCGCGGGCTTGGCGCTGCCCTGCGTCGTCGCGGCGGGCGACCCGCCGCGCCTGGTCCACCCGGACGGCTCCTGGGTCCGGCACCAGGGCGCCTCGGTGGCCCAGGGCGGCCCGCGCCGCCTCTGGGACGACGCCGAGGCCGCCTACGCGCAGTGGCGCGCCCTGGGCAGACCCCGCCGCCACCACTTCACCTTCACCGCCACCCCCACCACCCAGCACTTCACCCTCTCCAGGACCTCCCGAACCTGGCCCCTCTGACCGCGTGTCCTCCACTCGGACACCACGTGTCCTCCACTCCGGCACCGCGAGTCATGCGTCCAGACCCCGCGAGTCATGCGCTCGGCACCGGTGGAACCCGCGCTCAGTCGAACAGCTCCTCCAGGAAGCTGCGCCGGCGGTGGTGGCCGTGGTACGGGTCGTAGTAGCCGGGGTGGGCCGGCGGTGGAGGGGGCGTTCCCGGTGGCGGCTGGTACGGCGGTGGCGGACCCGAGGGCGTGCCGGGAGGCGGCTGGTAGGGCGGTGGCGGCTGGTAGGCGGGCGGCGGGCCGGCGGGCTGGGTGACGGCAGGCGGGGCGGCGGGAGGTGGGGTGGCGGCAGGCTGCTCGGCGGATGGCTGCTCGACGACGGGCTGGTCAGTGGCGGGGTGATCGGCGGCAGGGTGATCGGCGGGCTGCTGGTCGGCGGGCTGCTGGTCGGCGGGCTGCTGGTCGACGGGCGGTTGGCCGTCGGCGGGCTGCTGGTCGACGGCGTCGTCCGGCGCGGCGGGCAGTGCCCGTGTCGCCTGGTCCCCGCCCTGCCCGGGGTGCGGCGGGGCGACCGACTCCGTGACCGGCGGAACGACCGGCGCCCCCACCGGCTGGACGACCGGCACCCCCACCGGCCCGCCCTCCGGCCGGTAAGGCGGCGCGTAGTGGGCGCGCTCGGCGGCGATGATCTGTTCCAGCTCACCGCCGTCGAGGAAGACGCCGTGGCAGTTCTCGCACTGCTCGATGTGCACGGAGCCGCGAGTGATGGTCCGCATCAGGTCCTGGCACTTCGGACAGATCACGTACCCGAGGGTACGCACGCCACACGGGTGACCGCCCCAGCACCTTAAGTGACCCTTAAGCGAGCGGTGAGCCATGATTCCGTGGTGTCCAGATTCCACCAGCGGGCCGTCCTGGCCGGGTGCGTGCTGGCCGCCGTCCTCGCGGTGGCCGGCCTGTTCGTCACCGACTACGGCATCGACCCCGACGTGTGGCTGATCGGCCTGGCCTTCGGCTTCGCGGCGCTGCTCGCCGCGTTCGACCCGTGGCTGCACCGCAAGCGCGCCGCCGGCCTCGCCACCGACGACAACCTCGACGCCGCCGCGAACGCCCTCACCCAGGCCCTCCACACCCAGTGGAACGAGGAGTGCCGGGCCCGCGGCCTGACCGACCACCTGCTGGACCTGCACTGGAGCGCGCTGGTGGGCGAACCCGGCCACAGCGACGGCGTGCTCGGCGCGTTCCGGCGCAGCGGCGGGCGCATGGTGTTCCTGGGCGACGCGGGCGCGGGCAAGAGCACCACCGCGATGCTGCTCACCACCGGCCTGCTCGACCGGCGCCCCGGCGAACCGGTGCCGTTCCTGCTGCCCCTGTCCACGTGGGACCCGGGCGCGGAGGACGTGCGCACCTGGATGACCCGCCGCCTCTACGAGGACCACCCGGCGCTGCGCAACACCGAGCTGTACGGCAGCTACGCGGCCGAGCTGCTGGTGGAGCAGCGGCGCGTGTTCCCGGTGCTCGACGGCCTCGACCAGGTGCCCGCCGGGCGCCGGGCCGACGCGCTCGACCGCATCAACCGGGCGTTCCCGCGGAATCACCCGTTGGTGTTGACCTGCCGCACCGACGAGTTCGCCGGGGCCGGGGTGCCGGGCGCCCACGTGGTGGAGCTCCAGCCGCTGGACCACGAGGAGATCGCGGGCTACCTGCGGGCGGCCTCGGACCCGGTGACGGCGGCCCGCTGGGAACCGATCTTCCTGCACCTGCGCGAGGAGCCGGACGGCCGCCTGGCGGAAGCGCTGTGCACGCCGCTCGCGGTGTGGCTGGCGAGCGTGGTGTACGCCTACGGCGAGCCGAGCGAGCTGCTCGACCGCGCCCGGTTCCCCGACCGCCGCGCGATCGAGGAGCACCTGGTGGACTCGCTGGTCATGGGCTCGTTCGGGGACCGCGGGGTGGCGCACCAGGCCCGGCTGAGCCAGGTGTGGCCGCGGGACCGGGCGCGGCGCTGGCTGGCGTTCCTGGCCGGTCAGATGCGGGACCGCGGCGTGCGCGAGCTGGCCTGGTGGGACCTGCGGCGCTCGGTCCACGGCACGTGGCTGGCGCTGCTCGGCGCGCTGGCGCTGGGCCTGATCGGCGGGTTCGGGGTGGCGTGGCTGATGGCCTACGCGAGCACGCCGGAGTTCGCGCCGCTCACCGGGCTCGCCGCCGGCCTGGCCATCGCGGCGGCCGCGCTGCACGCGTCCGGGCGCGGCGCGCCGAAGCCGCGACTGGACGTGTGGCGCAGCCTGGTGGTGGTCAGCGGCGTGCTCGGCGCGGCGGCCGGCCTGGTGTTCGGCGCCCTGTACGGGCTGTCCGCGGGCCTGGTCGTCGGGTTGGGCATCGCGGTGGTGGCGGCGCTGCGGTTCGCGCTGGGCAGCAGCGCCGAGCTGACCCACCCGTCGAGCCCGCGGTGGACGATGGCGCGGGACCGGATCGCGGTGTGGACCGGGTCGCTGGTGCCGGCCGTGGTGTTCGGCGCGGCGGCGGGGCTGGTGTTCGGGCCGCACCAGGCCGGGATGGTCGGGCTCGGCCTGGCGTGCGGCCTGATGCTCGGCTTCACGCTGTCCGTGCTGCACCTGCGCTGGTGGTGGTTCACCGTGGCGCGGGTGTGGCTGGCGCTGCGCGGCAAGCTGCCGTGGGAGCTGACCGTGTTCCTGGAGGACGCCCGCAAGCTCGGCGTGCTGCGCCAGGCGGGCGCCGCGTACCAGTTCCGGCACGCGCTGGTGCAGGACCGGCTGGCGGGCGCCCGCGCGGCGGAGGTGCGGTCGGACGCCTGAGCCAAACGCCCAGGCCAAACACCCGGGCCAGGCGCCCGGGTCAGGCGCCCGGGTCAGGCGCTGAGCTTGCGCAGCCGGTCGATGGCCTCGTCCAGCACCTCGTCGCGCTTGCAGAACGCGAAGCGCACGAGGTGCCGCCACCGGTCGGGGTGGTCGGTGAACACCTGCACGGGCACGGCCGCGACGCCGATCCGCCCCGGCAGCTCGCGGCACAGCTGCTCGCCGTCGGTGAAGCCGAGCGGGCGGACGTCCGCGGTGATGAAGTAGGTGCCCTCGCTGGGCCGCACCGCGAACCCCGCCTCGGCCAGGCCGGCGGCCAGCCGGGACCGCTTGTCCTGCAACGACGCCCGCAGCCCGTCGACCCACTCCAGCTCGTGGCGCAGCGCGTGCGCCACGGCCGGCTGGAACGGCGCGCCGCCGACGAAGGTCAGGAACTGCTTGGCCGCGCGCACCGCGCCGACCAGCTCGGGCCGGGCGCACACCCAGCCGATCTTCCAGCCGGTGCAGTTGAACGACTTGCCCGCGCCGGAGATGGTGACGGTGCGCTCGGCCATGCCGGGCAGCGTGGCCAGCGGCACGTGCTCCAGGTCGTCGAACACCAGGTGCTCGTACACCTCGTCGGTAATGGCCACCACGTCGTGCTCGACGCACAGCCGCGCGATGGCGGCCAGCTCGTCGCGGTTGAGCACGGTGCCGGTGGGGTTGTGCGGCGAGTTGACCAGGACGGCCCTGGTGCGCGGCCCGAACGCCGCCTCCAGCGCGGCCACGTCCAGGCCGAGGCGGCCGGTGCCGGGTTCCTCGACCAGGCCGACGGTGCGCCGCGTCGCGCCCGCCAGCGCCACGGACGCCGCGTACGAGTCGTAGTAGGGCTCGATCAGCACGACCTCGTCGCCGGGCTCGACCAGCGCCAGCAGCGAGGCGGCGATGGCCTCGGTGGCGCCCACCGTGACCAGGACCTCCGCGTCCGGGTCGTGGTGCGTGCCGTAGCGGGCCCGGTGCTCGGAGATCGCCTGCCGCAGCTCGGGCGTGCCCGGTCCCGGCGGGTACTGGTTGAGGCCGCCGTCGATGGCCTCCTTGGCGACCCGGAGCATCCCGGCCGGTCCGTCGGTGTCGGGGAAGCCCTGGCCGAGGTTCACCGCCCCGGTGCGGGTGGCCAACGCGGTCATCTCCGCGAAGATCGTCGAGGTGAACGGCCGCAACCTGGGGACTAGCGCTGGTACCCGCACGACTCCGAATCTTCACGGACAATGGCGGTGTGGAGCAACTGACCGCCGCTGACCAGCTCAAGCGCCGGGGCCTGCGCCGGATGAAGCTGGTGGCCACCGGCTTCTTCCTCGCCGCGACCGTCGTCTTCGTCGTCGCGCTGCTGTTCGAGGAGGGCGGCCCGGCGTGGGTGGGGTACGTGCGCGCCGCCGCCGAGGCGGGCATGGTCGGCGCGCTGGCCGACTGGTTCGCCGTGACGGCGCTGTTCCGCAGGCCGCTGGGGCTGCCGATCCCGCACACCGCGATCATCCCGACCCGCAAGGACACCTTCGGCGACGCGCTGGGCTCGTTCGTCGGGCAGAACTTCCTGTCCGAGGCGGTGGTGCGGGACAAGCTGCGGCGCGTGGGCGTGGCGCGGCGGCTGGGCGAGTGGCTGGTGAAGCCGGAGAACGCCGAGCGGGTCACGTCCGAGGCGGCCAACGTGGTGCGCGGCGCGGTGACCGTGCTGCGGGACGAGGACGTGCAGGCGATCGTCGAGCAGGCGGTGGTGCGGCGGCTGGTGGACCGGCCGTGGGGCCCACCGCTGGGCGAGCTGCTCGGGCAGGTGCTGGCCGACGGCGCGCACCACAAGCTGGTCGACCTGATGTGCGACCGGGCCTACGACTGGGTGCGGGACAACTACGAGAAGGTCATGGGCGTGGTGTCCGACCGCGCGCCGTCGTGGTCGCCGAAGTTCGTGGACGCCATGCTCGGCGACAAGGTCTACACGGAGCTGCTGAACTTCGCGTGGGCGGTGAAGACCGACGTCAACCACCCGATGCGGCTCGCGGTGGACCAGTTCCTGATCGAGTTCGCCGACGACCTGCGCACCGACCCGGCCACCATGCAGCGGGCCGAGCAGGTCAAGACCCAGGTCGTCGAGCACCCGGACGTGCAGCGGCTCATCGGGTCGGCGTGGGGCACGGCGAAGAAGATGCTGCTGGACGCGGCCGAGGACCCGTCGTCGGAGCTGCGGCGGCGCGTGCGCGAGGGCCTGCTGTCGTTCGGCCGCAGGCTGGTCGAGGACGAGTCGATGCGCGCGAAGGTCGACGGGTGGGTGGAGGGCGCGGCGGCGTACGTGGTGACCCACTACCGCGACGAGATCACCACGCTGATCACCGACACCGTCGAGCGCTGGGACGCCGAGGAGACGTCGCGCAAGATCGAGCTGCAGGTGGGGCGCGACCTCCAGTTCATCCGCATCAACGGCACGGTCGTCGGCGCCCTGGCCGGCCTGGTCATCTACACCGTCGGCCAGCTGGTCACCTGAGCGCGCCCGCGCGCGTCCGGGCGCATGACGTCGCGCGTGTCATGCGCCCGGACCCCGCGTGTCATGCGCTCGGAACCGGCGTGTCGTGCGCCCGGACCTCGCGTGTCGTGCGTTCCGAACTCCCGAACCGGACGTTCAGCTCACGCTCAGGGCGCGGCGCTCCCGCCAGTTGCGCGCCTTCTCCCGGTTGCCGCACGTCTGCATCGAGCACCAGGTGCGCGAGCGGTTGCGCGAGCGGTCGAAGAACGCCCACCGGCAGTCGTCCGCCTGGCAGATCTTGAACCGCTCCCACGAGCCCAGCACCGCCAGCCGGGCCGCCGCGCCGAGCACCGCGCCGAGGGCGTCGGTGCCGGACATGGTCGGCACGCCGTGGCTGAGGTCGACCCGGACCAGGCCCGCGGCGGGGGTGGGGTCCGGTCCGTCGTGCCGTTCACCCAGCGAGGCCCGCAGCGAGTCGCGGGCCGCTCGGACCTCCGCCGGGTCGCCCGGCCTGCCTAGGCCGCGTTCGGTGACCCACGCGCGCCAGGCGGCGACGCTGTCCAGGACGTCGGTGCCGAGTTCGAGATCTCGGGTGTTCAGGAAAGCGAGCAGCAGCTCCACATCGTGTTCCGCATCGCCGGCTCGACCCTGCGGGAAAGCCGCGTGGTCCCAGCCGGCCGCCAGACCAGTCACCCCTCCACTGTAGGCGTCGGATGGTCACGATGTGGCGAAGTAACCGTCAAATGGTTTTGAGAGGTTAGTCCATCTGCCCTTTCGGGTGACATCGGCCATTCCACCGATCGGGGTATGAACCCTGTGTATACCTCGTGTGTATAGTCGGCCGCATGTCGATCGGACACACCCTGTTGGGCCTGTTGGAAAAGGGCCCCCGGCACGGGTACGACCTGAAGAAGGCCTACGACGAGCGCTTCGGCCAAGACCGGCCGCTGCACTACGGGCAGGTCTACACGACGCTGTCGCGCCTGCTCCGCAACGGCCTGGTCGAGGAGGCGGGCGTCGAGGCGGGCGACGGCCCGGAGCGCAAGCGGTACGCGATCACCGACGCGGGCGTGACGGACGTGGAGCGGTGGCTGACGACACCGGAGAAGCCGGAGCCGTACCTCCAGAACACCCTCTACACCAAGGTCGTGCTGGCCCTGCTGTCCGGCCGCAGCGCGGACGACGTGCTCGACGTCCAGCGCTCCGCGCACCTGCGCACGATGCGCGAGCTGACCAAGCGGAAGGCCGACGGCGACCTGGCCGACCAGCTGATCTGCGACCACGCCCTGTTCCACCTCGAAGCCGACCTGCGCTGGCTGGAGCTCACCGCCGCGCGCCTCGGCCGGCTCAAGACGGCGGTGACCCGATGAACCCCCTGCTCGAAGCGATCGACCTGCGCAAGTCGTTCGGCCCGACCCCGGCGCTCGACGGCGCGGGCCTGCGCGTGCACGCCGGCGAGGTCGTGGCCGTGATGGGCCCGTCGGGCTCGGGCAAGTCGACCCTGCTGCACTGCCTGGCGGGCATCCTCCAACCCGATTCGGGCACGGTGCGCTACCGCGACGTGGAGCTGAGCGCGCTGGGTGACGGCCCGCGCAGCGAGCTGCGGCGCACGGACTTCGGGTTCGTGTTCCAGTTCGGCCAGCTCGTGCCGGAGCTGAGCTGCCTGGAGAACGTCGCGCTGCCGCTGCGCCTGGGCTCGGTGAAGCGGCGCGAGGCCGAGTCGCGCGCCCGGGAGTGGCTGGAGCGGCTGGAGGTCTCGGACGTGGCGGACAAGCGCCCCGGCGAGACCTCCGGCGGCCAGGGCCAGCGCGTCGCGGTGGCGCGGGCGCTGGTGACGGGCCCGCGGGTGGTGTTCGCCGACGAGCCGACGGGCGCGCTCGACTCGCTCAACGGCGAGCGGGTGATGCAGCTGCTGGTTACCGCCGCCAAGGAGAGCAACGCGGCCGTGGTGCTGGTGACGCACGAGGCGCGGGTGGCCGCGTACTCCGACCGCGAGGTCGTGGTGCGCGACGGCAAGTCCCGCGAGATGGAGCCGGCCCGGTGACGAGGTGGTTCTCCGACCTGGCGCTCGGCGTCCGGCTCGCCCTCGGCGGCGGGCGCACGTCGTGGGTCAGGCTCGCGCTGACCGGCGCGGGCATCGGCATCGGCGTCGCCGTGCTGCTGGCGGCGTCGTCGCTGACGACGGTGCTGTCCGAGCGCGAGGCCCGTTCGGCCGAGTCCGCGGCGATCATCGCCAAGTCGCCGCCGAGCGGCCAGGACGTGCTGTACCGGGCGTTCTGGAACACCGAGTACCGGGGCGAGACGATCAGCGGCTACTTCGGGCGGGCCACGGGGCCGGGCGCGCCGGTGCCACCGGGCGTGCCGGGGGTGCCCGGCGACGGCGAGGTCTTCCTGTCGCCCGCCCTGGCGGAGCTGCTGGCGTCGCCGGAGGGCGAGCTGCTGCGCGAGCGGTTCCCGCAGGACGTGGTCGGCACGATCGACCGGGCCGGCCTGACCGCGCCGCACGACCTCGTGTTCTTCGCGGGCGACGCGTCGGTGACCGCCGAGCGCGGTGACGCGGTCGTCAGGTTCGGCGGCGAGCTGGAGGAACGCGACCTGGACCCGATCCTGTCGCTGCTGATCGCGGTCGGCGTGGTGGCGCTGCTGTTCCCGGTGCTGGTGTTCGTGGGCATCAGCACGCGGCTCGCGGCCTCGCAGCGGGACCGCAGGCTGGCGGCGCTGCGGCTGGTCGGCGCGGGCGCGCACCGCGTGCGGCGGATCGCGGCGGGCGAGTCGCTGCTCGGCGCGTTCGCCGGGTTGGCCGTGGGCACGGCGCTGTTCCTGTTCGCCCGCCGGTTCGTGGAGGACGTCCAGCTCCTGGGCATGAGCGTGTTCATCGAGGACCTGACGCCGGCGCCGGTGCCGGCGGTGACGATCGCCGTGCTGGTGCCGGTGCTGGCCGTGGTGACCTCGATCATCGCCATGCGCCGCACGGTGATCGAGCCGCTGGGCGTGGTGCGCCAGGCGAAGCCGGTGCGGCGGGTGCTGTGGTGGCGGCTGGTGCCGGCCCTCGTCGGCGTGGGCGCGCTGGTCACCCAGTTCGGCACGGTGGGCGGCACGAGCACCGGCGCGTCCACGCCGACCCTGGTCGTCGGCATCACGATGCTGCTGCTGGCCATCCCGCTGGTGCTGCCGTGGGTGGTCGAGCGGTCGGTCGGCCGCCTGCGCGGCGGCGCGCCGTCGTGGCAGCTGGCCGTCCGCAGGCTCCAGCTGGAGAGCGGCACGGCCGCCCGCGTGGTCGGCGGCGTGGCCGTGGTGCTGGCCGGCGGCATCGCCCTCCAGTCGGTGATGGCGAGCGCGGAGACCAGCGTGGTCGACCGCCCGCTGCCCGAGGTCGACCGGAGCCGGGTCGACATCAGCATGGGCGACGCCTCGCCGGAGCTGACCGGGCAGGCCGTGGCGCTGCTGGAGCGGTCGGTGGGCGTGGAGCGGGTCCACGCGATGCGGAGCCTGTCGTTCCTCCGCGCCGAGGACGAGTACGGCTCGGTGGCCATCGGCTCCTGCGAGGTGCTGCGCGCCCACGCCCGGCTGCCGTCCTGCCGGGACGGGGACGCGTTCGTCGTGGCCTCCGAGAGGATGCCGGAGGTGGGCTTCGACACACCGCTGGAGCCGGGCCAGCGGGTGACCGTCGCGTTCGACTCGGAACGCCTCGGGCCCGGTCCCGAGTGGACGATCCCGGAGTTCACCCGGGTCGATCCGACGTCGGAGGAGCAGGGCCGCTACGGCCTGATGGTGACGCCGGCGGTGGCGCGGGACCTGCCCCTGGAGCACGCGCGCGCCAGCGTGATGGTGCTGGTCGACCCGGCGCGGCCGGACATCGTCGAGCACGTCCGCAACGCCGTCGCCCCGTTGACCTGGCGCGCCTACACCACGTACTTCGGCGACGCCGACATCCCGCAGCGGGTGAAGGAGTTCCAGAGCATCCGGCAGGCCCTGCTGGCGGGCTCGCTGATCACCCTGCTCCTGGCCGGCGCGAGCCTGCTGGTGCTGGCGCTGGAGCAGGTGCGGGAACGCCGGCGGCCCCTGGCGGTGCTGGCCGCGAGCGGTGTGCCGAAGGGCGCCCTGGCGCGGTCGCTGCTGTGGCAGAACGCCGTGCCGCTGCTGCTCGCCCTGGGTGTCGGGATCGTGGTGGGCGGCACCATGGCGATCCTGCTGCTGAAGATCGTCACGCAGCCGGTCGTGCTGGACTGGGCGGGCATCGGGGTGCTCAGCGGCACCGCGGCGCTGATGGTCGTCGTGGTGACGCTGCTGTCGCTGCCGTCGCTGCACCGGGCGACCGGCGCCCTGGGCCTGCGGTCGGAGTGAGCCCCGGACCGGCGCCGTCGTCCCCTTCGGGCAACGGCGCCCTCGGAGGCCACGCGGCGGCGTCCCGCGGCGTCTTAGAAGACGTGATCACTTTCCTCGGCGACATCGCGGGAACCGGCGGCCGGAGCACGCGGGGTGCGCTCCGATGAGGTGGGTCGCCGACCTGGTGCTGGGCGTCCGGCTGGCCGTCGGGGGCAGCCGGACGTCGTGGGCCAGGTTGGCGCTCACCGCCACCGGCGTCGGGCTCGGCGTGACCGTGCTGCTCCTGGCCGCCTCGATCGGGCCCGCCCGCGAGGCCAAGTCCGAACGGGTGCGGGCCGCCGCGGTCACCTCGGTCGAGGGCCGGGCGGCCGCGTTGAAGGTCCGCCGCGTCGAGGTCCCGTGGCAGGGGCGCGTGATCAGCGGGGTCGAGCTGGCCGCCACCGCGCCCGACGCGCCCGCCCCGCCCGGGGTCGGCCGCGTCCCGGGTCCGGGCGAGCTGGTCGTCTCGCCGGAGCTGTTCGAGCTGATGCGCACCGACGACGCGGTCCGCGCCCGCTTCCCGGAGAGCGTGATCGGCGTGATCGCCGACGCGGGCCTGCCCAGGCCGAAGTCGCTGCTCTTCTACGCCGGCCTGCCGACGGCCCACCTCGACGACGCCGACGACGCCACCGGGTTCGGCGGCGAGGTGCCGCGCACGACGCTGCTGCCCGCCTACCGCCTGCTGGTGCTCGCCGCGATCGGCGCCCTGCTGGTGCCGCTCGGCATCTTCGTCCTGGTCGCCACCCGCCTGGGCGCGACCGGCCGCGCGCGGCGCCTGGCCGCGATCCGCCTGGTCGGCGCGTCCCACCGGCAACTGCGGTGGATCGCCGGCGGCGAGACGCTGACCGGGGCGGTGCTGGGGCTGTTCGTCGGCGTGGCGCTGTTCTTCGCCGCCCGGCCGCTGGCCCGGTTCATCGAGGTCGAGGGCGTCGGCTTCTTCCCCACCGACCTGCTGCCCGACCCGCTGCTCGGGGCGCTGATCGCGCTGGGCGTGCCGGTGGTCGCGGTCGTGTCGGCCCTGCTCGCCCTGCGCGCCGAGGAACTGGGGCCGCTGGGCCTGGTCCGCGCGGTCGAGGTGCCCGCCCGGCGGGCGTGGTGGCGGTTCGCGCTGGTCGGCGCGGGCGCCGCGGTGCTCGTGGTGCTCTCGGCGGTCGGCGACTTCTGGGCGGTGATGACCGACTCGCGGCTGGCCGTGGGCATGGGCCTGGGCATCGCGCTGGTCCTCGCGGGCACCGGCGCGGTGCTGCCGTGGCTGGTCGGGCAGGTCGCCCACCGCCTGCAACCGGAGGGCGTCGCGCCCCTGCTCGCCCTGCGCGCGCTGCGGTTCGACGCCGCGACGACCCGCGTGCTGTCCGGTGTCGTGGTGGTGCTGACCGGTTCGCTGACGCTCCAGGTGCTGCTCGGCGTGGCCGCGCAGGTCACCGCCGCCCCTCCCGTGGACGACCCCGACCGCTGGGTGCTCGACCTGTCCCAGCACACGCCGGTCCGCTCGCTGGAGGAGTCGATCGCCCTGGTCGGCGGGGTGGAGCGGGTCGACGAGGTCCGCCGGTACCGGGCGCGCGAGATGCCCGCCACCTCCCTGATCAGCTCCGACTGCGCCGAGCTGGTCGAACTCCTCCGGGTCGACGACTGCGCGCCCGGCTCGGCCTACCTGGTCGGCGGCCGGGGTCCCGCGCCCGGCGCCGCGCTGACCGTCGAGGGCAGGCGGTGGGTCGTCCCGCAGCACCGGCGGATCGAGGTCGAAGACCTGCCGTGGGGCCTGTACGTCGCGGGTGCCGCCGACCCCGTGCTGGCGGCGATCCCGCCGAGCGAGCTGGTCGTGCACGGCGCGCCGGACGAGTCGTTCGGCGACCGCCTGCTGGCCGCCACCGGGCGGGTCGACCGGGCCGTCACGCTGCGCACCCCGTTCGAGGCGGGCCAGGTCGAGCTGTTCACGTCGCTGCGCGGCGGCGTGATCGGCGGGTCGGCGCTGCTCGTCCTGCTGGCCGTGGTGGGGCTCGCGGCGGCGGCCGTCGACCAGGTCCTGGAACGCGCCCGGCCGACGGCCGTGCTGGCGGCGAACGGCGTGCCGCACCGGGTGCTCGCGGTGTCCGCGCTGTGGCAGTCCGCCGTGCCGACGGCGCTCGGCGTCGGCCTGGCCGTGCCCGTCGGCGTCGGCACGGCGTGGCTGGTGGTGCCGGCCACGTCGTTCCGCGTCGAGTGGACCGAGATCGCCACGCCGATCGCCTCGGCGGCGGTCGTCGTGCTGGTGATGTCGGTGTGCGCGCTGCCCGCGCTGCGCTCGGCGATCCGCCCGACCGCCCTGCGAACCGAGTAGCGACGCACCACGACGATCACCGGTTCCGATGACCACCCCATCGAGCGGTAGGAGTATCCCCAGGTCAGAACCACCGCCTTGGCTAGCGTGCAAGATCGAACCAACACCGAACTGCTCGCTCTCGCCCACGCCGGCGACCAGACCGCCTGGCGGGAGATCGTCCGCAGGCACGTGCGCCTGGTCTGGGCGGTGCCCCGCTCGCACCGCCTGGGCCGGGAGGACGCGGCCGACGTCTGCCAGACCACGTGGCTCGCGCTGGCCGAGAACCTGACCCGCATCCGGCACCCGGAGCGGCTGGGCGCGTGGCTCGTGACCACGGCCCGGAACCAGTCGCTGGCCGTGCTGCGCCTGCGCGGCCGCGAAGCGCCCGCCGAGCTGTGGCCACCGCCCGACCGCGCGCCGACGCCCGAGGACGCCGCGCTCGCCGACGAGGACGCCGCGCGGCTCTGGCGGGCGTACGCGACGCTCGACGACCGGTGCCGGGAGATCCTGCGGCTGGCCGCGTTCGCGCCGGAGCTGTCGTTCACGCAGGTCGCGGAGGCGGTCGGGCTGCCGGTCAACAGCCTCGGCCCCACCCGCTCCCGGTGCCTGGCCGCGTTGCGCCGGCGCATCGCCGTCGAGGTGGCCCGATGACCGCCGACCGCCTGCTGCTCGACACCCTCGCCCACCTGGTCGACCACCTCGACCCCGCGCCCGGCGACCTGACCGCGCGGGCCTCCGGGGCGCTCGCCGGACGCGTCGAGGCGACCCCGCTGCGCCTGCTCACCGACTCGGCCCTCGGGACGCCGCCCGGCGCGCGCGGTCGGTGCGCCACCCGCACGCTGCGCTTCGTCGGCCTCGACCTGCAACTCGACCCCACCACCGACGGCCTGCACGCCACCGGCCTCGCCGGCGCTGTCCTCCGCACCTCCGGCCCTTCGCACACCACCCCCGCTCGACTTGGCCACCTCGCCACCGACCCTTTCGCCACCGACCCGCGCACCTCTTCCCCCGCCACCGACCCGCGCACCTCTCCCCCCGCCCTCGCCTCTCCCGCCACCTCTCCCCTCACCCTCGACCCACCCGTCACCAACGCGCTGGCCGTGGTGCGGTGGCCGGGCGGCGAGGCGAGGGCGGCGGTCGACCCGGCGGGCTGGTTCCACCTGGACGGCGTGCCGTTCGGACCGGTCAGGTTCCTGCTGCTCGGGTCGGCGGCGCGCCACGCCACCCCGTGGTTCGTCGCATGACGCCCGAGCGCGCGCACGCCCTGCTCAGCCGAGCGGAGGCGCTGCTCGGCACCGGCCTGGTGCGGGAGGCGAACGCCGTGCTCCGGGCCGCCGTGGCCGCGCGCCTGCCGGACGCCGTGCTGCTCGCGGCGCGCTGCGCGTTGCGCGAGGACGACGTGATCGCGGCACGTGCCCTGGCGGCCGAAGCGGAGGCGTTGTTCCACGCCGAAGGCCGGCCGTCCTGGGCGCCGGTCGCGCGGTCGCTGGCCCTGCGCGCCGGCGCACCGGGTCCGGCGAGCGCCGTCGCGGCGGCGTGCGACGAGCGGGGCCACCACGACGACGCCGCCGAGCTGCGGCTGGCCCTCGCGCCCGAGGAGGCCGCCGCGCGCAGGCACCGGGGCACCGCGCGGTCCAGGGCCGTCGGCTGGCTCGCCCGCGCCCGCCTGGCCACCTCGCGCCGCGACGCGGTCGCCGCGTGCCGCGCGGGCCTCGCCCTCACCGACGCCGACACCCGCGGAGACCTGGTGGACATCGCCCTCGACCACGCCCTGACCAGCCGGGACGCCCGAGCGGTGCTGCGCTGGGGTGAACGACGACGCGCCGCGCCGCCCCCGCCGACGCCCGAGGTCGGCGAGGTGCGCGCCGAGCTGCGGCTGGCGCGCGTGCAGGGCGAGCACGACCGGATCGCCTACCTGGAGCGGGAGGTGCGCAGGCTGTCGTTCGCGGCGGGCGCCACCCGCGACCCGGTCGTGCCGCTGTCGGACGTGGTCGGCGCGCTGGGCGACCGGGCGCTGCTGATGTTCATCAGCCACCGCGGCCGGCTGGTCGCCGTGTCCGTGGCGGGCGGTCGGGTCAGGCTCCACGACTGCGGCGACGCCCGAACCGCGGCTCGACACGTTCGAGCGATTTCCCTCGCCACCACATCACCCGCAGTGGCCGGTCCTCCCGGGACCGGATCCGCCGCGCCGCACGCCGTGGCCGCGCTGGACGGGCTGCTGCGGCCGGCCGGCGACCGGGGGCTGGTGATCGTGCCGAGCCCGGAGCTGGCGCGGGTGCCGTGGGCGGCGCTGCCGTCCGCCCGGGGCCGGGCGGTGTCCGTGGCGCCGTCGGCGGGCTGTTGGCTCAGGGCCGCTTCACGACCGTTGGCGCTGGGCAGGAGGTTGTGGGTGGCGGGACCCGAGCTCCGGCACGCGTGGCGCGAGGTGGAGGTTTTGCAGCAATTGCACGGTGGGTGGTTCCGCTCCACCGTCGACGACGCGCTGACGGCAATGGCGCACGTGGATGTCGCCCACATCGCCGCGCACGGGGTGCGCCAGGATGAGCTGTTTTCCTATTTGCAACTTGACGATGGACCTTTGCACGGACACGACCTGGACAGCCTGACCGAAGTTCCCCCGATAGTGGTGCTGTCCGCGTGCGAGTCCGGTTTGGCGCGGATCCTCCTCCGGCGCGGCGCGCGCGTGGTCGTGGAAAGCGTGCGCTCCGTTCCGGACGACCGGGTGGTCGATCTCATGATCGATCTGCACGCCGGCCTGAAACACCCAGCGCAAGCGCTTGCGGACGCCCAGTCGCGGCACGGCGACCTCGGTTTCGTCTGCGTGGGGGCGGGGTGAGCGACCGGATGCGAGCGACCGTCGAGTACACCGGGAGTCCCGGCATATATTCACCTGAACAGCTTAATCATTTGGTGGGTAGCGCAGACCGCTGCACGCGGTTCGCCGACCATCGGCCCCGCCGACGTCGATCGAGTTCAGGCACTGAAAAGCGCAGAACTCCGTCCACACAGGACCGGGAAACGACCCGGGCCGCCCGACCTGAGAAACCTTCACCCGATGCGGTGGGGGCGACGGACGGTGTTCACTCAGGGGTGCGACAACACGGACAGCCGCACGGCACCGCCCTTCCGAGTGGGTTCGGCCGGAGAAAGTTCGAAAATGCGGTGACCAGTGATAGACATAGCGGAACGTAGACCTCGAACGGTCCGTCCCGTTCGCCGTAACCGGAACGGTGGTGATCTCCAGTGGCAGTCCCCGACGCGGTGCGCCGCAGCGGATCGCTGCTGCTGCGGACCCTCGCCGTCGGCGGGTTGGCGACGGCGGCCTGGCTGGTGGGCGCCGGCGCGGCGTCGGCGGAGGACCACCCAGCCGACGCGGCGGACCTCTCGTTCCCGACCTCGCCCCCCGCGACCTCCCCGTCCCACGCGGACGCCGCCAGCCCGGACCTCCTGTCCACGTCGGACCTCCTGTCCACGGTGGACCTCCTGTCCACGGCGGACTTCTCGTTCCCGGCGGACCTGGCGTCCGCGGCGGGCGTCGCGTCGACGGCGGGCGCGGTGTTCGACGAGCAGCAGGCCGTTGACCTGCTCTTCGCGGCGGTGCCCGCGCGCGAGTCGGCGGAGATCTTCGCGATCCCGCCGCTCGCGTTCGGCCCGCGACCGGTCGAGGAGGTCGCGGGGGTGAACCAGGTCCTCGCGAACGAGGCGTTCTTCGCGGGCGACGCCTTCACCGACGAGGACCTGTCGTACTCGGGCGGCTCCGCCCACTCCGGCTACAGCCACTCGGGCTCGGCGACGAACACGATGCCCGCACCGCTGTACGAGGCGAAGGTGGCCGCGAAAGCAGCGGCGCGAGCGGCAGCGGCCACCCCCGCCCCACCGGTCCAGGCGCCATCCCCGGCCCCCGCCCCCAACCCGGAACCGGCCCCGGCCCCGGCCCCGGTGGCGGCGGCGGCAACCCTCCCAACCCTCACCGCCCCGGACACCCGGCCCACCACCGAGAACGCCGAGGTGACCTGGGAAGCGCCGGAGCACAACGCCCCCGCGCCGTCCCCGAAGCAGGCCCCCGCGCCCAGCGCGCCGACGGCCTCCTCCACCAGCGCCGACAACGGCGGCGGCCACCGCGGCGGCCCCGTGGCCTCCCTCACCGGCCAGTCCGACGTGGCGCGGACGACCGCCTGGTCGGTCGAACGCCGCGACGACGGGCGGTCACCAGGCAGCGTGCCGGGCCTGCCCAGCACATCACCCGACTGAGTTCCACGGGACCCGTGTGCCCAGAGCACACCCAGCCGCAGTCACCAGGCACTGAACGCAGCCGTTCCCGGGCGCCGACGCGCCCGAACACACCCAAGGCTTCCCGTTCCTGCCGACCGCGCCCCGGCAGGAACGGGTATGGATCCCGTCGTAGCGCTGCCCCCGCAGCGACGGGATCGCACGGGAGCCTGCGGTGGGGGACGCCACTCCCTGGAGCGTCTCCCACCGCAGGTCCACAACAACCACCGTCGGGTTCCGGCCCATCGAGGGGCTGCGCCGGAACCCGACGGAGGCGGTTGGATCACACGATGGAGTGATCAACGCCAAAAGATGTACGAAAACACCCCCCTCGCGCATCGGTTAGCCATGAGGAACCGCGCGACCACACCCCACACACCCCGCAACCCACACCCCGACCACCACCCGCCCCACCACATCAGCCACCCACCACCCGGCCACCGAACCAACCGGACGGCCGAGCAGGGAACAGGCAGGTGGATGAGTGGACGCAGCAACCAGCGGGCAACGGCCAGCGGCCAGCGGCCAGCGGCCAACGGGCAACGGCCAGCGAGCAACCGGCAACGGGCAACGGCCAGCGGCAGCGGCAGCGGCGGAGAGCGCTGGGGCTGAGAGCGCTGGGGCGAGAAGCCGGAGCAGGGGTCGAGAGGTGGGAACGGACCCCGGTCAGGCGACCGGGATGGCGACGTCCTCCTCGATCGACACCCCCGTGCCGTTGACCGACGCCGCCACCAGGCCGAGCCGGCGGACGGCGTCGCGCAGGACGTCCGGCGGCTGGACGTAGGGCAGTCGCAGCCAGCGCTCGAAGCCGCCGTGAGGGCCGAAGCGGGCGCCGGGGGCCAGGCGGAGGCCGTGGTTCTGGGCCACCACCGCGATGCGGGTGCTGATCGGCGCGTCGAGTTCGCACCACACGCTCAGGCCGCCCGCCGGGCGGGTGAAGCGCCAGGTCGGGCAGTGCTCGCGCAGGCCGGCCATGAGGACGTCGCGCTGGGACGCCAGTTGGGCGCGGCGCTCGCGGAGCGCCGGGTCCGGGTCGGCGAGGAGGTCGGCCAGGACCAGCTGGTCGACCACCGCGGAACCGAGGTCCAGGGCCGTCCGGGTGGAGACCAGCCGGTGGACCACCTCGGGGGACGCGCGGATCCAGCCGATGCGCAGGCCGCCCCAGTGGGACTTGCTCGCCGAGCCCAGGGTGATGACCAGGTCGTCGGCCAGGGCGGCCATCGGGGGCGGGCCGTCCAGGGGGTCGCCGTCCAGGTCCAGTTCCACGACGGTCTCGTCGACCACCAGCGGGGTCCTGGCACGGCGGGCGATGTCGGCCAGTTCGACGCGGCCGGCGGCGTCCAGGCGGTGCGCGGTGGGGTTGTGGAAGTCGACCACCACGTACGCCATCCGCGGCGCGGCCTGGCGCAGGGCCGCGGCCATGCCGGGGAGGTCCCAGCCGGTGTCGGTCATGGCGACCGGGACCGGGATGGCCGAGACCGCCTTGATCGCGTCGAGGGCGTTGGGGTAGCTCGGCTGCTCGACCAGCACGCGGTCGCCGGGGCCGGTCAGCAGGCGGAGGGTCATGGCCAGCGCGTGCTGCGCCCCGCTGGTGATCACGATCTGGTCGGGTGACGTGGGCACGCCCCGCATCTCGTAGCGGGCGGCGATGCGCGCGCGCAGGTCGGGGTGCCCGTGCTCGTAGTAGCCGTGGTCGGCGAGTTGCTCGGGGAGGCGGCGGCGGACGTTGTCGAAGGCGGTCAGCACGCCGGGCAGCGCGGGGGGTGCGGCGCGCGCGAAGTCGATCATGCTGTGCCCCACGAGCGGGGTGTCGGGGGTGATGCCCAGCGTGCCCGTCGGCAGGCTGATCCACGTCCCGGCGCCGCGGCGGCTGGCGACCAGGCCTTCCGAGCGGAGCTGGTCGAGGGCCGCGGTGATCATGGTGCGGCTGACCGGGAGGGCTTCGGCGAGTTCGCGCTCGGCGGGCAGCCGGGTGCCGGCGGGCAGCCTGCCGTCGAGCACGAGCAGGCGGATGGCGGCGGCGAGGTCGGCGGAGCCCTGGCGCGCTCCCCGGCGACGCCACTCACCCAGCAAGCGGGCCAATCGAAAACCGGAGATGCGTCCACCTGGCACGGTCATGAGGCCAATTATCGAGCATTGGCTCTGGATTACAAGGCCAATCGCAACCGAGGATGGCCACATGCTTGCCGCGCTCAACCCCGTGCCCGTCACCGTCTCGCCGCTCCGGCGCGTCCCCCAGCTCATCGTCGGGCTCTGGCTCTACGGCGCGAGCATGGCCCTCCAGCTCCGCGCGACCCTCGGCCTGGAGCCGTGGGGCGTGCTGCACGAGGGCCTGACCGAGCTGACCGGCCTGTCCTTCGGCACGATCACCAGCCTGGTGGGCGCGCTCGTCCTGCTCTGCTGGATCCCGTTGAGGCAGCGCCCGGGCGTCGGCACGGTCGCCAACGTCTTCGTCATCGGCCTCGCGGTGGACGTGACCCTGGCCTTCCTGCCGGGTCCGGCGGGCCTGGTCCCGCGCGTCCTGTTCCTTGTGGCGGGCGTGGCCCTGAACGCCCTGGCCTCGGCCACCTACATCGGCGCCCGGCTGGGCCCCGGTCCGCGCGACGGCCTGACCACCGGCTTCTGCGCGCGGACCGGGACCTCGTTGCGCCTGGTGCGCACGGTCGTCGAGGTGACCGTGCTGGCGGTGGGCTGGTTGCTGGGCGGCACGATCGGCGTCGGCACCGTCCTCTACGCCGTGGCGATCGGTCCGCTGACCCAGGCCGCCCTCCCGCTGGTCACCTGGGTGGGTTCGAGACCCGCTTCCTGAGCTCGGCGTAGCTCACCCCGTGTGTCCCGAGGACCTCGGCCACCAGCCCGCGCTGGGCCAGCAGCGCCAGCAGCACGTGCTCCTGCCGGAGCGTGCTGTGGCCGAGGTCACGGGCTTCGAGCAGGCTGCGTTCCAGCGTCTTCTTGGCGTCGGCGGTGAACGGCAGGTGGTTGCCGAAGAACCGCCGCTTGCGCTTGGGCGCCGCGGCGAGCGCGCCTTCGCCGTGCGCGCGTTCGACCGATGCCACGATCTGGTCGACGTCGATACCGAGGCGGCGCAGGGCTTCGGCGTCGGCGTCGCTGAGGCCGCCCTTGCGGCGGGCCGCGGCGAACGCGTCGACCACCTCGTCGCGGGACAGGTCGAAGTCCGCCAGCACGGGCGCGCCGAGCAGCGCCAGCGCCAGGTGTTCGGGCCCGATCCCGGGCGCGTCCAGGCGTTCGGCCTCCACGACGGCGTCGTGCACCGCCTGGCGGGCTTCCCTGGTGAACCGTTCGCCGATCATCGTCCTCCCCCGTGCTTCTTGTGGACGGCCTGCCGGGTGACCCCCAGTTCGGCCGCGATCTCCTGCCAGGACCAGCCGCGGGCGCGGGCGTTGCGGACCTGGACCGCTTCGAGCGTTTCGAGCAGTCGGCGCAGTGCGCTGACCGCGCGCAGCCCCACCCTCGGGTCTTGGTCGCCCGCTGCCGAGGCGAGTTCGGTTGCCTCCGTCATGCCGTCAACCTTGGTTGACAAGACCCGCTTTGTCAACCCAGGTTGACGAGCTAGGCTCGGTCACCGATGCCGGAGATCACCACCGCCGAACGCGCCGGGGTCGGCCTGGACGGCCTGCCCCGCCCCACCGAGGACCGGGTCGTCGTCCTCCCCGACGCCGTGGCGCTGCTCGACGGCGCCACCTCCCCGACCCCCCGCGAGCGCGACGGCGGCTGGCACTCCCGGCACCTCGCCGCGGAGCTGGCCGCCGAACTGGCCGCGCACCCGGCCGACCTGGCGGACGCCCTCGCGCGGGCGATCGAACGCCTCGCGCGCGTCCACGGCCTCACCCCCGGCGACTCGCCGTCCAGCACGGTCGCGATCCTGCGGTGGACCGACACGTCCGTGGACGCGCTGGTGCTGGCGGACAGCCCGGTCGTGGTGTTCACCGACCGCGGGTTCGACGTGCTCGCCGACACCCGGCTGCGCGACCTGCGCGGGAAGGTCGACCGGATCACCGACTGGCGCAACCGCGAGCACGGCTGGTGGGTCGCCGAGGCCGACCCGGCGGCCGCGCACCGGGCGGTGCGGCGGAGCTGGCCGCGGCACGGGGTGCGCGCCGCCCTCGTGGCGACCGACGGCGTCTCGTGCGGGGTCGACGACTACGACCTGTTCACCTGGCCGGACGTGGTGGAGATCACGCGGGAAAAAGGCGCGGAAGCCGTCCTGGACGCCATTCGCGCGGCCGAGGCGGGTGATCCGAATCGCACCGCGTGGCGGCGTCCGAAAGTGCACGACGACCAAGCCCTCGCGGTCGTCGCATTCTAGGACGACAAATGAAGAAAGCCCCTCGCGGATCTGCGAGGGGCTTTCTTCGAGCGTGGTGGCCAGGGGCGGGGTCGAACCGCCGACCTACCGCTTTTCAGGCGGTCGCTCGTACCAACTGAGCTACCTGGCCAGGTAGCGGCCCGGCCGATAGCCGAACTGCTTTGCGACCCAGACGGGACTTGAACCCGCGACCTTCGCCGTGACAGGGCGACGCGCTAACCAACTGCGCCACTGGGCCTTGCTGTACTGCGTTGTCTTGCCGGTCTTACTGTACTACGTGCCCCCAACGGGATTCGAACCCGCGCTACCGCCTTGAAAGGGCGGGGTCCTAGGCCGCTAGACGATGGGGACCAGTTCCTCCAGCAGCCCTTGGGCCACCTTCTTCCCAGGCCCTCCACGCTGTCCGGTGGAAGCATCGTAAGCATAGGGCACGGAGGTCCATACTTCCAAAACGGGGGGTCACTTCTGCGTTGACCTGCGCGAATTCACCCGCGAGGCACCGCGGAAACCCCCGCGCGCCGCGGCGGCCCGGCCGTCGCCCGCGCGATCGCGGGCTCCGACCGGGCCGACCGGGCGTCCTAGCGCTGAACGGGCGGCGGACCCCCGTCCTCACCCGGTGACAGCCCGAGCATGTCGAGCAGCAACCGGCAGTCCTCGGCACTGGTGGCACCCCGCGCGACCGACAGCCGCGCCCGGTGCACCTGGTCGTCCGAGATCCGCGACGGTTCACCGGTCCGCTGGGCGGGCACCCCACCGCCGCCCGGCCTGGACATGGTGTCGTCCTGGTTCCACAGGAACTGACGAACTTCTAGGGACCCGCTCATGACGCCTCCCCGACTTGAGGTTGGCGCGAGGCTAAGCGAGCCTCCCGAACCGCCGCAGCCCCCCGCAGAGTGATTCCACTACGACGCAGCGTCACTTTCCGTGTAGGCCACTTGGTGTCAAGCGCCGCGTGATGTGCTTGACGCGAACGAGGAGGGTGAATCCCATGACCGAACCGGTACCGGAGCGGGCGTTGGCGGATGCAGCAGCGGGGACACCGCCGGCCGCAGGCGGGCGCGCGGCGGAACAGCGGCCCGCCGAACAGCCGAGCGCCGCGCCCGTGCCCGACGCCGCCGGACCGCCGCCGGGCACGACCGGCGCCCGGCAGGCCGCGCCCGTCGAGCAGCCCCCGACGGACCTCGCGGACCCCGCGGCACCGGCGGACCCGGCCGGCGCCGACGCGGACCCGGCAGGCGCCGACGCGAACCCGGCAGGCGCGAACCCGACAGCCGCAGACCCGGCGGGCGCGAACCCGACAGGTGCAGACCCGACAGCCGCGGACCCGACAGCCGCCGACGCAACGGGTCGAGCGGGCGAAGGGGGCGACGCCCCGCCGTCCGCCCAGGCCGCCGGCGACCCCCAGGACCTGCTCGGCACCCTCTCCCTGGCCTCCATCGAGGCGGACATCGACCGCCTGATGACGGAGAAGATGAGCGAGCTGGACGGCATGCTCGCGGGCCTGGAGGAACTGGTGCAGCGCCTCGAGGGGGAGATCACGCAACTGGAGCCCCCGGGCGACGACACTCCTACCCCCTAGGGGTATCCTCACGGTACAAGCCGAGAGGAATGAGGGGCACATGTCCGTCACCAACACCTACACCGTCACCGGCATGACCTGCGGGCACTGCGTCAGCTCGGTGACCGAGGAGCTGACCGGGGTCGAGGGCGTCACCGGCGTGGACGTGCGGCTCGACAGCGGCGCGGTCACCGTGACCAGCACGCGCGAGCTGTCCCGCGACGAGGTCGAGGCCGCCGTCGCCGAGGCCGGGTACCAGCTGGCGTGACCACCACGGAGACCGGGCGCCGCGTCGAGCTGGACATCACGGGCATGACGTGCGCCTCGTGCGCGAACCGGGTCGAGCGCAAGCTCAACAAGCTGGACGGGGTCACCGCCTCGGTCAACTACGCGACCGAGAGGGCGAGCGTCGAGTACCCGGCCGGCGTGGAGGTGGAGGACCTGGTCTCCGCGGTGCGGGCCGCCGGGTACGGGGCGAGCGCGCCGCGGCCCGAGCCCGAGCCCGGGCACCGGGAGGACGACCAGGCCGCGGACCTGCGCCTGCGGGTCGGCGTGGCCGCGTCCCTCGGTGCGCCGGTCGTGGTGCTGGCGATGGTCCCGGCCTGGCAGTTCCCGGCCTGGCAGTGGTTCTCGCTGGCGCTGGCGAGCGTGGTCGTGTGGGTGTGCGGGTGGCCGTTCCACCGGGCCGCCGCGGTGAACGCCCGGCACGGCGCGAGCAGCATGGACACGCTGGTGTCGATGGGCGTGGTCGTCGCCTACCTGTGGTCGGTGTACGCGCTGGTGTTCGGCGGGGCGGGCGAGCTGGGGATGCGGCACGGGTTCAGCCTGGTGCCGCGCCCGTCCTCGACGGGTGACATCTACCTGGAGGTGGCGGTCGGCGTCACCGTGTTCCTGCTGCTCGGCCGGTGGCTGGAGGCGCGGGCCAAGCGGCGGGCGGGCGCGGCGCTCAGGGCGCTGCTGACGCTGGGCGCGAAGGACGTGGCCGTCCTGGAGGGCGGCGCGGAGCGGCGGGTGCCGGTCTCGGCGCTGCGGGTGGGGCAGCGGTTCGTGGTGCGCCCCGGCGAGCGGATCGCCACGGACGGCGCGGTGGTCGAGGGCTCGTCGGCGGTGGACCGGTCCGCGGTGACCGGCGAGTCGACGCCGGAGGAGGTCGGCCCCGGCGACCAGGTGGTCGGCGGCACGGTGAACGCGGGCGGCAGGCTGGTGGTCGAGGCCACGCGGGTCGGCCGGGACACGCAGCTGGCGCGGATGGCCGCGCTGGTGGAGCGGGCGCAGTCGGGCAAGGCCGAGGCGCAGCGGCTGGCGGACCGGGTGTCGGCGGTGTTCGTGCCGGTGGTGCTGGGCATCGCGCTGCTGACCCTGGCCGGGTGGCTGCTGGCGGGCCGGCCGGTGGAGTTCGCGGTCACCGCGGCGGTGTCGGTGCTGGTGATCGCGTGCCCGTGCGCGCTGGGCCTGGCCACGCCGACGGCGCTGCTGGTCGGCACGGGCCGGGGCGCGCAGCTGGGCATCCTGGTCAAGGGGCCGGAGGTGCTGGAGTCGACCCGCCGGGTGGACACGGTGGTGCTGGACAAGACCGGCACGGTCACCACCGGCAGGCTGGACCTGGTCGACGCGGCGCCGGCGGCGGGCGCGACCCGGGCGGAGCTGCTCCGCGTCGCGGGCGCGGTCGAGCACCCCTCGGAGCACCCGGTCGCCGCCGCCGTGGTCCGCGCGGCGGGCGCCGAGGTGGGCGAGCTGCCCGCGGTGACCGGCTTCGCCAACCACGAGGGCGTCGGTGTCACCGCCGTGCTGGACGGGCGCGTGGTGACCGCGGGCCGGCCCGAGCGCGTGGAGCTGCCCGACGACCTGGCGGCGACGGTGCGGGAGTGGCGGGGGCTGGGCCGCACGGTGGTCGCCGTCGCGGTCGACGGCCGGCCGCTGGGCCTGCTGGCGGTCACCGATCGGGTGAAGCCGACCAGTGCCGAGGCGGTGCGCGGGCTGCGCGCGCTGGGCCTGGAGCCGGTCCTGGTGACCGGCGACCACGAGGTGGTGGCCCGCGCGGTGGCCGCGGAGGTCGGCGTGGACGAGGTCGTCGCGGGCGTCCTGCCGGCGGACAAGGTGGACGTGGTCGAGCGGCTGCAGGCGTCGGGGCGCGTGGTCGCGGTGATCGGCGACGGCGTGAACGACGCGCCGGCGCTGGCTCGGGCCGACCTGGGGCTGGCGGTGGGCACCGGCACGGACGCGGCGATCGAGGCGGGCGACCTGACGCTGGTGCGCGGCGACCTGAGGGTGGCGGTGGACGCCATCCGGCTGGCCCGCCGGACCCTGCGCACCGTGAAGGGAAATCTTTTCTGGGCGTTCGCCTACAACGTTGCGGGTTTGCCGCTCGCGGCGCTCGGATTGCTCAACCCCATGCTCGCGGGCGCGGCGATGGCCTTCTCGAGCCTGTTCGTGGTCACCAACAGCCTGCGCCTGCGCGGGTTCAAGGCATCGGTCAGCTGAAATTTCGGCCCAACCCACTCCCCAGTCGCACGTGCGCGTGCAACAATCCGTTTTGCTGACACACCCCCGGTCAGCGCCTGTGGAGATCCCCTCCGGCCCCCGCGTTCCTCCCCCTGGCGCGGGGGCCTCTCCATGCACACATCTGTGACCCACGCCACAGTTCGCGCCCCTCCGCAATCCAACCGTTATCGTGGCGCCGTGCCTCTTGGATCCCTTGGACGCAAGTCGGGCCGTCACCGCCCGCCGCAGCGCGAACAGGACGAGCTCGTGCCGGACGAGGAGCTCCAGACCTACCTCGCGGCGCTGGCCCCCGAAACCGCCGACCCGGAGACCACCGCCGGGACCAGCTTCGGCAACGCGCAGGTCTACCAGCTCCGCCTCCAGCTGATGGCGAACGAGCAGCTGAAGGAACTGGCCGCCGAGCGGCAGACCTCCCCGCAGGCGCTGGCCACCGAGTGGGTCATGCAGCGGCTGGAGTGGGAAGCCCGCCAGCGCGGCTACTAGACCGCCCACCACGCGGGGACCGCACCCGCGCCACGACGACACGGGCCCCCGACCGTCACCGGTCGGGGGCCCGCGCCACGCTGGGAAGATCAGACCTTGCGCACGTTCTGGGCTTGCGGGCCCTTGGTGCCCTGGCCGATCTCGAACTCGACCCGCTGGTTCTCCTCCAGGGTCCGGAAGCCCGCGCCCTGGATCTCCGAGTAGTGGACGAAGACGTCGGGTCCGCCGTTCTCCTGGGCGATGAAGCCGAAGCCCTTCTCGGCGTTGAACCACTTGACCGTGCCCAGTGCCATGTACCTGCCTCCATCGCAGGGATGCTTGGGGCTGCACCGTGCAGCCCCGGCCGTCCCGGGCGCTTCCCCCGCTACCCGTAGCGGGGGGCGGCACGCCCGCGTGTCGTTCCGCGAGCGTGAGACACGAACACAGAAACCACGGCCTGCACCACCGAGCGTATCGGTAGGCCATGCCCCAGCACTACCACCAGGATGGCGGAGGTCAACCGAAGGGTTACTTCTCGGTCACCTGGGGTGGCTCCGGCAGCTCCAGCTCCGACTGGCCGATGTTGCGCTCCAGGGCGGCCCGCCACTCGCCGGAACCGATCATCTCCTCGATGGCCGCGTTGACCGCCGCCCGGCCCTCCAGGTCCTCCTTGGCCAGGCCGACGCCGTACCGCTCGGTGGTGAACGTGTCGCCGACGACCTTGAGCAGCTCCGGGTTCTCGGCCACGTAGCCTGCGAGGATCACCTCGTCGGTGGTGACCGCGTCCACGTTGCCGGCGAGCAGCGCGGTGACGCAGTCGGAGTACTGGCCGTACTCGACCAGCTCCACGTCCTGCGCGAACTCGTCCTTCACCTTCTGCGCCGACGTCGAGCCGGACACCGAGCACAGCTTCTTGCCGTTGAGCGTCTCCGGGCCGGTGATGTCGGTGTCGGTGAAGCGGACCAGCACGCCCTGGCCGGTCTGGAAGTACGGACCCGCGAAGGTCACCTGCTCCTTGCGCTTGTCGGTGATCGAGTAGGTGGCCACGACGAAGTCCACCTGGCCCTCGGCGAGCAGGCGCTCCCGGTCGGCCGAACGCGCCTCCCGCCAGGTGATGCCGGACTCCTCCACGCCGAGCCGGTTCGCGATGTACTTGGCGACGTCGACGTCGAAGCCGACGTACTTGCCGTCGAGGCGGCGCTGGGCCAGGCCGGGCTGGTCGAACCGGATCCCGACGGTGAGGGTGCCGTCCTCGGCCTTGCCCGCCAGGGTGTTCTCGCTCGGGCCGCCGCAGGCGGCGCCGAGGGCCAGGGCCGCCGCCAGCGCGGTCGCGGGCAGCAGTCGTCGGAACAGCATCAGCTGCGTACCTCTCGGGTGGTCGGGGACGCTCGCGCGCGGCGCGGGTCGTCGCACCGGCACGTGCCAATGCTAAGCAAACCGATTGAGACGGCTTATGCGACGAAGGTCGCAGTGGTCCGAACCACCACGTCTTTCGACGTCGGGGCCATGTGTGATCCCTATGACGGCAGCAGCGCGCGACTCGGCGCGGCGGCGCGGCCGAGGCGGCGGACGGCCGCGTTCACGTGGCCCTCGGGCACGCTCCACCGGATCGGGGCGGGCACCAGCAGGGCGGTGGCGCGGATCGCGCGCAGCAGCGAGGTCGCGACCTGCTCGGGGTACGGGCGGTGGCCGTGCAGCGCGACGGCCCACGGCGGCAGCAACGAGTACGCGAGCCGGCCCAGCAGCGGCTCGTAGGCGCCGAGGCCGAGGCGCAGCGGGCCGGTGAGCGGCGGGCGCAGCAGGAACCGGTGCACGACCTCGGAGTCCTCGGTGCGCCGCAACCGGGGCAGCACGTCCGCGAAGTAGTCGGCCATCGCGCGGGCGCTGCCGGGCACCTCGTCCTCGTGCAGGCCGACCAGGGCGGCGGCGCGGCGCTGCTCGTCGTAGTAGCGGTCGACCTGGGCGTCGGTGAGCCGGTAGCCGGCGCGGCGCACGACCGTGGCGAAGGAGTGCACCTCCGCGCAGTGCACCCACAGCAGCAGTTCCGGGTCGTCCACGCGGAACGCGCGGCCCGAGGCGTCGGTGGCGCGCAGGGCGCGGTGCACCCCGCGGACCCGGGCCGCCGCCGCGCGGACCTGCTCGGTCGAGCCGTAGCTGACCGTGCCGACGAAGCTCGCGGTGCGGCGCAGGCGGCCGAGCGGGTCGCGCCGGAAGTCGGAGTTCTGCACCACGCCGGCGACCGCCCGGGGGTGCAGGGACTGGAGGTGGAGGCTCGCGATGCCGGCCACCCACATCGCGGGGTCGGCGTGGAGCTGCCAGGTCACGGTGCCGGGGCCCAGGAGTCCGACGTCCATGCGCCCGATCGTGGCACGGACGGTGGTCGCGGGTCCACGTCCGGGTCATCTTCACGTGCCCGAACGGGCTGCGGCGTAACGACTTCGGGCGCGCGGGCGATTCCACGTGACACCGTGGAGCGTGGGGTCGGGTGCTGGGATGAGCAGTGGCAGACGGGTCGCCTTCGCCGGCGCCGCGCTCGTGCTGGCGACCGGTGCGGTGACGGTCATGGTGCTGTCGCTCGAACCCCGACCGGTGGACGTGCGGCGGGTCGACCTCAGCCCGGTCCACCCCGAGGTGCTCAGCGCCACCTACACCACGACCGTGGCGGCGCAGCGCACCTCCACCGCCGTCGAGGTGATCGCGCCGCCCGCCCCGCGCCCGGCGCCCCCGATCCAGGCGACCACCACCACCACCACCACCACCACCCCGTCACCACCCCCGTCACACCCACCGGCCCCACCGCGCGGCCGCCCCGACTGCGGCCACCGGCCCTCCCCGAACCGGGCCTGCGCCCCCGCCCCGGCCCCGGACCACCTCCGGCGCTACTGCGAGTGGCTGCGCGACCGCGGCCTCCTCGACGTCGCGGCCCCCGGCCACCACCACCCCCCGAACCACGACCCCCACCTCTGCCGCCCCCACCCCTGACCCCGCGAGTCGTACGCCCAGACCCCGCGAGTCGTACCCCCGTGACCGGCGAGTCGTACGCCCAGCACGCGCGAGTCGTACGCCCGGAACCCGCGAGTCGTACGCCCAAGACCCCCGAGTGGCACGTTCGCGTCCGTCACGAGCGCTGAACTCGGGGGTCCCGGACGTACGACACGGTGGGCCTGGACGTACGACTCGCGCCGGGGTCAGGGGGTTCGGTGGGACAGGGCCTCGGTCAGGCGGTCGGTGAGGTGGGCGATCGCGTTCACGGTGCGCGTGGTCGGGTCGTCCTCGGCGGTGCCCAGGGACAGGGTGCGCCGGTAGGCGGCCTTGACCTCCGCCCAGCGGGCGGCCCGCTCCGGGGTCAGGGCGCCGCGCAGCTCGGCCAGCTTCAGCAGGTTGGCCTCCGCCGCGCCGGCCAGGGTCTGGGCCTCGGCCAGGTAGTGGTCGTCGATCAGCGCCGACAGCTCGGCGTCGTTCATCACCGGCACGATCTTCTCGGCCAGCTTGTTCATGTCCCGGTAGGAGCCCTGGAGCAGGAACGGCGGCTCGGTGCGCGAGTCGTCGGACCGCGCCGCCGACGCGATGTACGCCCGGTTGACCGCCAGCACGACCTCCTGCGCCCGCACCAGCTTCCGCAGCACCGACAGCACCTGCTCCAGCTCCACCGGCCGGTACGGGTGCGCCAGCCGGTCGGCCCGCACGTCCTCGCCCCGCGCCAGGCGGACCAGCAGCTCCACGTCGCCCCGGTCGCGCGTCGACAGCGGCGCCAGCACCGGGTTCGACGTGAGCGCGTTCTCCACGTAGCTCAGCGCGAACAGGTCCTCGCGGCCCGACAGCACGTCGCCCAAGTTCCACGCGTCCGCCCGGTTGGCCAGCATGTCCGGCACCCGGAACCGCTGCCCCGACCCGGTGTACGGGTTGCCCGCCATGCACACCGCGAACCGCTTGCCCCGCAGGTCGTACGTCCGCGTGCGCCCCTCCCACACGCCCTCCATCCGCCGCTGCGCGTCGCACAGCGAGATGAACTTCTGCAGCAGCTCCGGCGACGTGTGCTGGATGTCGTCCAGGTACAGCAGCACGTTGTTGCCCGCCTCCAGCGCGAAGGAGATCTTCTCGACCTCCTGCCGCGCGGTGGCGTTCGGCGCGTCCGCCGGGTCGACCGACGTCACCCCGTGCCCCAGCGCCGGGCCGTTGACCTTGACGAACAGCAGCCCCAGCCGGTTGGCCACGTACTCCATCAGCGTCGTCTTGCCGTAGCCGGGCGGTGAGGTCAGCAGCAGCAGGCCCATCTGGTCGACGCGCTTGCCCCCGCCCGACGCGCCGAGCTGCTTGGCCAGGTTGTCGCCGATCAGCGGCAGGTACACCTCGTCGATCAGCCGGTTGCGCACGAACGCGCCCATGACCCGCGGCCGGTACTCGTCCAGCCGCAGCCGGTCCCGCTCGGCGGCCACCACCGAGTCGCGCAGCCGCTGGTACTCCCGGAACGCGGGCACGCGCCGCTCCCGGAACTCGCGCGTCCGGGCCAGCAGCTCGTCCAACCGGAACTCCAGCGACCGGTCCACGACCCGCGGGTGCGTGCCGAGCAGCCCCTCCACGGTGGTGGTGAGCTGGGCGGACGACGGGTGGCGCGGCAGGTCCCGGCACAGCTCCAGCGCCACCGCCTCGGGCAGGTCCGGGTCCTCCCGGCCGCCGAGGAACGCCTCGTACCAGCCCTCCACCAGCCGCCGCCGCACCGCGGGGTCCGGCAGCGCGCGCAGGTCCTCGTCGAAGTCGGCCTCGCGGCCGGCCAGCGCCCGGTGGAACGCCTCCACCAGCGCCCGCGCGCCCGCGCTCGCGGCGAACCCGGGCTGCGAGCCGCACAGCTCCTCGAACAGGTACTCGCCCGCCACCGGGTGGCCCGCCGCCGCGGACAGCTCCGCGCACAGCTCGTCGATGGCCGCGGTGTGCCCGAACACCGCCCGCGCCCGGCCCAGCGACGCGGCCCGCCGCCGCACCTGCGCCCGGCGCCCCTCGTCCGCCGCGGCCCAGAACAGCTGCGCCGCCGCCCGCGCGGCCGACGGGTACCGCAGCACGCCCGCACCGGCGTGCAGGCGCAGCACCGCGTCCAGCACCAGCGCGGCGTCGTGGTCGTGCACGCCCCGCTCGTACCCCTCGTCCAGCCGCGACTCGGCGACCCGCCGCACCAGGTCGGCCAGCCGGCCGCCGGCCGCCGCCGCGCGCAGCTCGTCCAGCGGGTGCCCGGCCAGGACCGACGCCGCCAGGTGCTCCGCCCGGTACACCTCGTCGGTCTCGGACACCAGCGGCTGGTCCCAGAACGGCCGCGTCGCGGCGAACGCCGGGTCGCGCACGGGGGCGCGGTAGTCCGTGCCGGTGATCGCGAACACCGGTTCGCCGTCCCGGGGCACCAGCGTGAGGTCCAGGGGGCGCGGGTTCACCGCGAACCGGTGCCCGCCCAGCCGGATCGCGTCGCCGTCGAACAGCTCCCGCCGGTCCCGCAGCGCCCGCCCGGCCTCCTGCCGCGCGGCCAGCACCCGGCCGTCCAGCTCCTCGGCCCGCACCTGCTCGCCCAGCGCGCGCAGCTCGTCCGCCACCGACCGGACCCGCGCCACCATCGGGTCGCTCGCGAAGTAGGTGTTGACCTCGTCCAGCGACCCCAGCGACGCCACCCGCCCGGCCACGCTCGCCAGGACCCGCTCCGCGGCGGCGAACAGCCGGTCGGCGCGCCGGGTCCGCTCGTCCAGCAGCGCCTGCCGGCGCGCGGAGAACGCCTCGTGCACGTCCCCGCGCTTGCCGGCGAGCCGCGCCAGGAAGTCGTCGAACTCGCCGAACCTCGACTCCAGGTCCTCCAGCCGCAGCAGCAGCCTGCCCAGCTGCTCGTCGCACGCCTCCGGGGTGTCCGCGACCGCCAGCGCCCCGGTCACGGCCTGCCCCAGCAGCGCGAACTCCGCGGCGAACTCGGCGCGCCCCTCGGTGGCCAGCAGGTCGCGCCGACGCCCGTCCGCCACCGCCCGCGCCCGGTTCAGCCCGGCCAGCACCTCGCCGATGCGCTCCAGCACCGAGGTGCGCACGGTGGCGTCCGCGACGTCCAGGGAGCCGACGACCTCGGTCAGCACCTCCAGGCCCCGCTGCCGCTCGGCCAGCTCCTCGACGAGCGGCCCGGCGCCGGCCGCCGTGGTGATCGCGCCCGCGCGGGCGGCCAGCTCCTCCACCTCGGCGTGGTGCTCGGCGAACGCGTCGTCGCGGCGCAGGTGCTCGACCGCCCGCCGCGCCGTCGAGGCCAGCTCGGCGTCCACCACGCCGACCAGCTCGTCGATGCGCGCCAGGTCCGCGTACCGGACCTCCTTCAGCGTGACCAGTCGGCCCTGGGCGCCGCGCAGCTCGGCCAGCCGCCGCACCCACGCGTCGGCGCCGGCGGGCGCCTCGCCGCGGCTGCGGCGCACCAGCGACGCCACCCGCTCCCCCGCCTCGGCCACGGCCTCGGCGGCCTGCTCGGTCAGCGCCCGCACGGCCTCGAACTCGTCGAGCACCCGCTCCGCGGTGGCGCGCACCTCCACCAGCGGCTCGCGCAGGTCGCCCAGCTCGGGGTCGCCCAGCCAGTGGTAGGCGTCGAGCACCCGCGCGCACGAGGCGATCAGGTCCTCGAACACCGGCGCGGACGGCCCCATCTCGTCGACCAGCCTGCTCACCGACAGGCAGTCGGAGACGCCGCGCACCAGGTCCGCGTTGCCGACGCGCTCCAGCGGCCCGGTGCCGACCGGCTGCGCGGCGGCGTAGGCGTCCGACAGGTACGGCGTCTGCCACACCTGCATCGGGTGCACGCGCGTCGGCTCGTCGGAGGAGGCCCGGAAGACCACCAGCGTGCCGTCGTCGAACAGCGAGAACCCGTGGCACGGCAGCGGGTTCGCCACCTGCTTGCGGATGACGTTGTAGGGCAGCAGCAGCGAGCGGCCCTCGCGGCGGGCGTGGAAGACGTACAGCACGTCCTCGCCGTTGGGCGAGCGGACGACCCGTTCGAACTCCAGCTCGTCCACGTCCGTGTCGAACGTCCTGCCGACGCCCGTGGCCAGGTGGTAGCCGCCGGGGAAGATCAGGCCCTGGTCCTCGGGCAGCCGGTGGCACGCCTGGCCGATGCCGTCCAGCCGGGTCACGGTCTTGGTGCGGGTGTTGAACACCAGGTGCCGCCACGCCGCCTCGTTGTACGGGCGGATGCGCATCAGGACCAGCGGTCCCACGCGCGCGTGGTGCACGTCGGCGTCCGCCAGCGACTGCAGCGGCTCGTCCACCGGCTCGGTGTAGACGCCCTCGCCGGTCTCGGTGTTGTTCTCCACCTTGATGGTGAGGTCGCCGCCGACGGTCTCGACGAACACCTCGCCGCCGATCGAGATGTGCGGGTGGCGGCCGAGGACGTGGTCCTCGCGCGTGGTCGGCGTCCACTCGAAGTCGTGCGACGGCGGGAACACGTGGTCGCGCTCGCCCCGGTTGTCCAGGTACTCGACGGAGCCGTCCAGGCCGACGCGCCAGCGCAGCACCCTGGTGTCCGAGGTGCGGGCGCCGGTCTGGAACACCGCCAGCAGCCTGTCCCCGACGCGGCGGAGCTGGAGCAGCCGCGTGTCCCGGTAGTACCGGTACAGCTCGGCGAAGTCGCGCCGGAACCGCGGGTCGTCGAGCAGGCCGGGCAGCTCGTCGGGGCTCGCGTCGGTGAAGCGGAACCCGTCGCCGTCGCGCGTGAAGCGGTGCAGCGAGAACACGTCGTCGACCGAGGTCTCCGGCTTCAGGCCGATGAACACGTTGTAGCCGAAGAGCATGAGCCCGGCCACTTGGCACCCTCGCCCGTCGGCGACAGAGACGGAGACGACGTCGCGCGGCACGCAGTTGTGCTCGGTGCGGATGCGCTCGGTGCCCAGCAGCGCCAGCTCGGCGCTGCCGAACACCTCCAGCCGGCGGGCGTTGAGCGCCTCGGCCCGGCGGGCGAGCCCGGCGGCCTGCTCGGCCAGCCGGGCCCGCAGCACCTCGTAGGTGCCCGCTTCGAGGGTCACGACAGCGAGGCGACCGGCCGCTCGGCCACGCCGAGGCGCTGCGCGGCGGCCAGCAGCTCGCGCAGCTTGCCCTCGTCCGGACCACCCGAGTTGATCAGCTTGAGCAGCAGCGCGGACACGGTCAGGTTCTTCACGTCACCCGTGCTCAGCGAGCCGAGCAGCCTGCCGATGTCGTCGGTGAAGCTCGCCGTGCCGTCCAGCCACGGCGCGGCCAGGCGCTGCGCCACGTCCGAGTGCCCGACGAACCCGTCGAGCTGCTTGCCCGCGGTGATCGCGCCGACGAGCCGGTCGAAGAACATGCCGTCGCCGCCGACGATGTCGATGTCGGCCTTCTCCAGGCCCGCGGCCAGCACCACCGCCTGCGCCTCGGCGACCTGCCGCTGCACGTCGATGCCCGCCAGCCGGACCTCCTTCTCGGTCTCCAGGCGCAGCCGGTACTCCTCGTGCCCGCGGGTGACCTCGTCCAGCGCGGCCATGGCGTTCGCCTTGTCCGCCAGGCCCTCCGCCTCGCCCTTGAGCTTCTCGCGGATCGCCTCCGCGACCACCAGGGCCTTCTCCCGCTCCACCACGGCCTCGGCGCGGCCGACCTTCTCGATCGCCTCGGCGTCGCGCTCGCGCACCTGCACGTCGGCCAGGCCGCCCGCCGCCGCCTCGGCCTGCCTGCCCTCGGCGAGCCTGATCATGGCCCGGGTGTCCAGCTCGGCGGCCTGCTGGCGCGCCTCGGCGAGCAGCAGCTCCTCGCGGGCCTTGAACTTCGCGGCCTCCTCGGCGGCCTCGGCCGCCTTGATGTCCTTGACCAGGTTCTCCTGCGCCTCGGCCTCGGCCCGGATGACCAGCGACTGCCGCTCCCGCTCGGCCTCCTCGACCGCGCGCAGCCGCTTGATGTTCTCCTCCTGCTCGGCCACGGTCTTCTCGACCGCGATCCGCTCGCGCACCACCTCGGCGATGGCCCGCTTCTCGTGCTCGACCTCCTTGTCGGCCGAGATCCGGGTCAGCTCCGTCTCCCGCTCCCGGCCGATGACCTCGAGCTGGCGGTCCTTCTCGATGCGCTCGGTCTCGATGGCGATGACGCGCTCGCGGTTCTTCTCCGCCACGGCGATCTCGCGGGCCTTGTTCTCGTGCTGGATGCCCAGCTGCTCCTCGGTGCGGATGTGGGCGGCGTTGGCCTTGAGCCGCTCCTCGGCCTGCACCTTGGAGATCTCGGCCTCCTCGCGGGCGCGCATGGTCTCGACCTCGCGCTTCTGCTTGATCTCCGCGTCGGCCTGGCGGCGCTCCAGCTCCAGGATCGCCTCGCGCGCCTCGACGTTCTGGCGCGTGATCTCCTTCTCCTCGCCCCGCTGGTACTCGTTGGTGCGCACGTGCTCGATCGCGGTCAGCTCGGTGATCTTGCGGATGCCCTGCGCGTCCAGGATGTTCGACGGGTTGAGCTGGCCCATCGGGGTCTGCTCCAGGTAGTCGATCGCCGCGTCCTCCAGGCTGTAGCCGTTGAGGTCGGTGCCGATGACCTGGATGATCCGGTCCCGGAACTCGTCGCGCTTGGTGTAGAGGTCGACGAAGTCGAGCTGCTTGCCGACGGTCTTGAGCGCCTCGGAGAACTTGGCGTTGAACAGCTCCTGGAGCGTGGTCGCCTCGCTGGCGCGGGCGGTGCCGATGGCCTGGGCGACCTTGATGACGTCCTCGACGGTCTTGTTGACCCGCACGAAGAACGTGATGCGGATGTCGGCGCGGATGTTGTCCCGGCAGATCAGGCCCTCCTGGCCGGCGCGCCTGATCTCGATGGTCTTCACCGAGATGTCCATGATCTCGGCGCGGTGCAGCACGGGCAGGACCACGGCGCCGGTGAACGTCACGTCCACCTTGCGCACCTTGGAGATGATGAGCGCCTTGCCCTGCTCGACCTTCCGGAACAGGCGGCTGACCAGCATCAGCAGCGCGACGACGACGACCAGGATGACGGCCACGAGAATGCCGAACCCGGTGGTGATGACGTCCATCAGTACTCCCCCCGCGGGTGTGTCGGTGTGCGCCCGTCCCACAGGGGCGCGATCCAGAAGAACTCGCCGTCGGCGTCGTAGTCGAAGATCAGCGCGGCCGCGCCCGCGGGCAGCGGGTCGTCGCCCGCCTGCCGCACCTGGACGACGGCCGACGAGCCGTCCGCGGCGGTCACCTCGGCCTGGCCGAAGGTCCGCGTGACCCGGCTGGTGCGCACCACGCAGGGCCGGCCGACGAAGTCCAGGCGCGACGCGGGCGGGTCGGTCGGGAACAGCCGCTTGAGCAGCGGCATCAGCAGGCGCGCGCCCACCGAGCCCACGACCAGCGCCCCGCCGAGCACCGCGAACCCCGGCCCGGTGGCCGGTTCCAGCAGCACGGCGCCCGCGAGGCACGCGAACCAGGAGAAGGCGACCAGCAGCGACAGGCCGACCGTCGCGGGGACGCCCCCGATGTCCAGCTCGACCCAGTCCGCCTCGGCCGCGCCGAACGCGACCAGCACCCAGTAGGCGACGACCACCACGAGCAGCACGCTGAGGATGGCGGTCGGGAACGCGAGCGCGGTCGTGAAGAACTCCCCCATGCACCCCCCTTGCCGCGACTTTATCCACGTCACGGCCGAGGCGAAGGGGAAATCACGAAACGCGTTCGCGTCGCCCCGCTGCGTCAGGTGATCGGGTCCGGGCGCGGTCCGCCGGCGAGGATCCCGCGCAGCACCGCGCGGATCGCCCGTTCGGGGTCGAAGCCGGGGTTCGGGTTGGCGAGCTGGTTCGACAGCAGGCCGTCGACCGCGGCGAGCAGCACGGCCAGGTCCGCGGGCGGGTCCGGGCAGCCCAGGGCCTCGACCAGGGGCAGCGCCCAGGACGCGATCTCGCGCTGCGCCCGGTCGACGTGCCCGCGCAGCTCCGGGCGCTGGGCGACCTCGACGAACAGCGCGTGGCGGGCCAGCGTGGTCGTCCGCTCGGCGGCCAGTTCGGCGACGAGCCCGCCCACGGCCCGCGCGAACGACTCCGGCGTGCCGACGTCGCGGGCCAGCGCGCCCCAGATCTCGGTCTCCCGCTCCAGCAGCCGGCCGAGCACGGCGGCCACCAGGGCGTCGCGGGTGCGGAAGTGGTTGGACGTGGAGCCCTGCGGGAGGCCCGCCTCGGCGTCCACGGCCCGGTGGGTCAGCTGCCGCGTCCCGCCCGTGCCGAGCACCCGGATCGCGGCGTCGAGCACCTGTCGCTGCCTGGTCATCGCTCCGGACACTACACCCGTAGTGTTGATCACTACAGCTGTAGTACGGTGGCGGGCATGAGGAGCGCGGCGGTGATCGGCGGCGGGGTCGGCGGCTTGGCGGCGGCCATCGGGTTGCGGCGGGCCGGGTGGCGCGTCGTCGTGCACGAGCGGGCGGAGGAGCTGCCCGCGACCGGCACCGGCCTGGGCATCTGGCCCGCCGCGCTGGGCGCGCTCGACCGGCTCGGCGTGGGCGACGCCGCCCGCCGGGTCGGTCGGCGGCAACCGGACGGGGTGGTGCGCAGGCCCGACGGCGCGGTCCTCGGCACGCTGGCGGCCGGCGGCGTGCGGCTGATCACCAGGCCCGCGCTGCTGCGCGTGCTGGCCGACGCCCTGCCGCCGGGCGCGATCCGCTTCGGCACGACCGCCGACCTGGGCTCCTGCGACGGGCACGACCTGGTGGTCGGCGCGGACGGCGTGCACAGCCGGGTGCGCGACGCCCTGTTCGACGCGAAGGTGCTGAAGTCCGGCGCGATCGGCTGGCGCGGCACCGTCGACGTGCCGGTCGGGGCCGGCGGCGAGACGTGGGGCCGCGGCGTGAAGTTCGGCCTGACCCCGCGGGCCGACGGCCGCACCAACTGGTACGCGATGACACCGCCGTCGGTCGACCTGTCGGCGTTCGAGGGCTGGCACGACCCGATCCCGCGGGTGCTCGCCGAAGCGCGCGACGTGCTGCGGCACGACCTGCTGCGCCTGGCGCCGCTGCCGTCCTACGTCAGCGGCCGGGTGGCGCTCCTGGGCGACGCGGCGCACGCCATGACGCCCGACCTGGGCCAGGGCGCGTGCCAGGCCATCATCGACGGCCTCGTGCTGGCCGAGTGCCTGACCGACCCGTCCGTGCCGGTCGAGGAGGGCCTGCGCGAGTACGACCGGAGGCGCCGCCGCACCACGCGGCGCCTGGCGGCCCTGTCGTCGGGGCTCAACGCCCTGGCCCGGGTGCGCAGGCTCACCGGCGTGCGCGACGCGGTGCTGCGCCTCGCACTGGCCCTCGCGCCGAAGCGCGAACCGTCCTGGAGCGAGGACCTGGAGCCGGACGAGCTCGCCGGCTAGCGGGGCACCCGCACCGACTTGCCGCCGCGCCGGACCGAGGGGGGCGGCACGACCGGCCCGACGTCGCCGTCCGGCGCCTCGTCGAGGTCGACGAGCACGGGCGCGTGGTCGCTGGGCCCCACGGCCTTGGGCTCGGCCGCCTTGTCCTCCTTGGCCTCCTTGGCCTCCGCGACTTCGGACTCGGCCTTGGCCCCGGCGGTCTTGGCCCCGGCCACCCCCGCGCTCTTGCGCGCCTGCCGGTCCACCCAGGCGGCCTTCGCCCGCGCCGCCACCGCCTCGGAGGCCAGGATCAGGTCGATGCGCATGCCCAGGTCGCGCTGGAACATGGCGGCGCGGTAGTCCCAGTAGGTGAAGATCCGCTCGGTGGGCCACCGGTCCCGCACCACGTCCCGGAGGCCGAGGGCGTGGAACTCGGCCAGGGCCGCGCGCTCGGGCTCCGTGACGTGCGTGTGGCCCTCGAACGAGGCCGGGTCGTACACGTCGGCGTCGGCGGGGGCGATGTTCACGTCCCCGCACACCATGACGTCCCCGGGGCCGCCCGCCACCACGTCCCGCAGCGCCTTCAGCCACTCCAGCTTGTAGTGGTAGTGGTCGGAGCCGACCTCGCGCCCGTTGGGCACGTAGACGGAGTGCACCCGCACCCCACCGCACGTGGCGGCCACCGCGCGAGCCTCCTGGTCGGGGAACCCGGGCCCGTCCGCGAGCCCCTTGACCACGTCGTCCAGCCCGACCCGGGAGAGGATCGCCACGCCGTTCCACCGGGGCTGCCCGTGCACCGCGGCCTCGTACCCCCTGACGGCCAACTCGGCGCCCAGCAACTCGTCGAAAGCCGCGTCGGCGAGCTTCAACTCCTGCAGGCACACCACATCGGGCCGCCGCTCGTCCAGCCAGGGCAACAACCGCGCCACCCGCTGCTTGACCGAGTTCACGTTCCAGGTAGCCACGCGCACCAGGCCCACGTTAGCCGCGCGCGGCCGCTCCCGCCGGACCGGCAGGCCCCCGCCCGGACGCCACCCTGGCCACCCGCTCGCAGGGCCTCCCGGAAAGCCGCGTCCCTCCCCAACCAGCCCAGGACCTCCGACCCCACCCCGGCCTCGCCGTCCACCTACTCGCGCAGGACGTCCGCACACCCGGCGTGCCGACTCGTCCCGGTCAGCACGTGCACCAGGAAGTCGAACGACACCACGTCGGGCCGGGGCCACCAGGGCTCCGAGAACGACCGGCGGGTGGCCGACGCGCTTCGAAGGGTCTTCGGTGAGTCGACCAATGGACAAGATCAGTGAGGACGGCGAGAGTTGATCCGCCCCTCCGGTCCACCGCGTCAGGGCTGCTGCCGGTCGGAGAGTCCGGGACGTCAAGTGCGGCAAAGGTGTAGCGGCGATCTTGAGACACTGCAGCCCCAGGTCTGTGACCTGGGGCTTTGGTGGGCCGCCAGGGGCTCGAACCCTGAACCCGCGGGTCGTGGATCTTGTGCCGTTGTTGAGTGGTGATACCCGTGGTCACCCGCCATCACCTGCGTCCTTCTCAAAAGCGAACATCCATCGTAGACAGATTGAGCCGATCATCTGCCATCGTTTTCCGGGGGTAAGTCAGGGCTTCGATCTTGTTTTTTACAACCCGAACCCTGTACCCGTAGCCCGCCTCGCCCTCATCGAACCGCAGTCACCTCTGCCTTGTCAGCTTAAGAATCCAATCGCCTCAGCGCCTCGGGCGGAAGCAGACGGTGTTCTGATACTTGGGACTCACGCCAGTGATGCCCACCCGGCTCACGAACCCCAACTGTATTAGATGCGAGGTCTTGGTTGATTGCCAGAATTTGAGCAAGCGAACTCTCCTGCGAGGAAAATCCGTAAGCTTGGAGCACGAGACGGTCAAGTTCCTCATGAAGGTCTCGAAGCCAATTCTTCCCAGGCGTTCGCAAAGAATCGTATTGATCACCCAACATTACGCCACGAGCCACCATGGCGGCGCGCCTACTAACGATTTCCGCAGAAACCTCTGCCACTGCCTTTACGGTTTCAACGCTTGGACTTTGCGGCCACGGAAAGGAATCGAACACGGTGGTTGACGTGTACCTGGGATCACCCTTGAACGTGGAGCATCGAGCACGAGTCCAGTCATGGTGAACGCTCGAAGAAAGGACGCCCAAAGAATAGTCATCGTCCATCGCAAATACAGTCAATGCGTCACCTGGATGAATTGCCGAGTCCACAAATTCGAAGACTGCGAGACGATTCAATGAGGCCACCCTCGAAGTGGCGATGTAGCGTTTTCTCGTCGATATCTCCCGCAGCAAATCTTCACGCCTGTAGGCCAATTTCCACCATCGAGCCAAAAAGTTTGCGTGATGCTTGTTTACTTTTGCCTTTGGGTTCTCATTCAAAATTTTAGCGTTACGAGCGGACTCTTTACTGGCAGCCTCTTCCCGTTTTGGCAGAACGCTTGCTCGAAGGTACTTCATGATTGCCGGAATATCGGCATTCGCAGACATGACGTCATCGATCGCAACGTCGATTACATACCTATCGACCGCAGACTTCCAGAGCAGTTCATCCCCTCCTAGAAATGGATGAATATGCCCGGAGTCGAGGCCTAGTTTTACGGCCTGAGCCTCGCCGATGACGAACCCATCACCGCGAGTGACCCCAGGTGTCTGCCCTTGGAAGCAACGTTGCGGCCTTTGATTTGCTAGGAGAGGCTGCGCTCCTCGCACGTCCACGGTTGGCGACAGGCTAGTTGGAATAGTATCGACCTCAAGCCTTAGATCACCATCATTTAGCCACAAAACTTTCGGTGTAACATCAGCATCTTTAATCCAATTTACGATGGATACGAAGACTTTCGCATCTCCCGCCCATGGCTGAGTCGACACTGCATCATAAATGACCCCTCCATTATCTACGATATAATCAAGAGACGCTTTCCTCGAATGAACCTGCCGAATACTGTTCGTTGCAACGAACCCAGCCCTACCTCCGCTTGGCAACCGGTCATGCGCGAGCGGGAACCAGTAGGTAACGAAGTCTGATACTCCACTGACATTCGGATGCCTTTCGGCTAGCTTATGACAATAATCAGCCCCTAGTTCGCCAACCATAAAACGGCGCCCAAGAAATGGCGGGTTTCCAATGATTGCATCTGCCTTTGGCCATGGACTGAAGAGAGCGTCGGTTGCCCGGATGGTGTCACTCAAGTTATCCAAAGGGAGAACATGACGGTCGTCGCCCAACTCGTCGGCAGAAAGCTTCTTCGCGAGCATCATTGTCACTTTAGCCAACTCGACGGCAAATGGATTGACGTCAATGCCAAAAAAGTGATCCGGAGTTACATATGACAACGTACCCTGAAGCGCCAGAACCGGATTACGTCGCATTTCTGAGACGGCAATCAGCGCTTCATGTTCGAGGCGGCGCATTTCTCGATAGGCGACGTAGAGGAAGTTTCCGGAGCCGCATGCGGGATCGAGCACTCTAAAAGTGAACATGTCGGCAAGGACCTTGTTCATTGCCTCAATACCACCACTACCGCGAGTACGAGCCTCCGCGATACGTTCCCGCCAGGGAGTTACGATCGTAGGGCCGACAACCTTCGCAATATCTGCTTGACTGGTAAAGTGCGCACCAGACGCGTGTCGTTCATCTTTATCCATCGACTGTTCAAACAAGGTCCCAAAAATCTCTGGACGCACAGCGGACCAGTCGGTATTAGCTGCCTGCCTAAGTCGCTGAAGTTCATCTTTGCTGATGTCGAAAGGATTTATATCTGCGAACAAACCTCCATTGAAGTAAGGCGTTCCCCGGTACCTTCCTCCAGCCGTGAATCCTGCGGTATTCATCTCCCGAAAGAGATTGAAAAGTAGATCATATGCTGTATCCGTCGGCTTTTTTGTCGCCAAACTATCATCAAGGGCCGCAGTAAAGAAGTGCGCTGGAAGTAGGCCGATGTCCTCTGCAAACATCGCCATTACTGACTGCAGCACGAATCTTTGGGCAACCTCTCGCCTGACTCCTCGTTGGTGCATCTCTCCGAATACACCAGCTACAGCTGCCGCAGCCTCACGAGTGACTGCAACTAGATCATTACCGAATGACGGCTTTTTCTCTTCGGGCAGCAGAAAGGCAAGCGACTCCCAGCGGCTCGCCAACTGATCAAGCGATACTTGCTCGACCGGCGCATCCATCTGCGAGTCAAAATCATAGACCCAAAACTCATCGAAGTTGCACAGCACAACGTAGCGAGGCCTGTTGGGAACCGCATTGACCCAGTAGTCAAAGGCTTGCCGGTAGTGTCGCTTGAGGTCAGAGCCAGATTTCTTCATCTCAACAAGACACCGCGGCTTCCACATAAGGTCAGCAAAAGCAGTGCCCTTGACATCGTTCTTTTTGATTCGCTCTTCGAGAGTTGCACCAGCTTCTTTGATGCCCGCATGGCCAAACGCGCGAAACAAGCGATCAAGAAATATCTGCGCCTCACCCTTCTCGTCACCTTTCAGGTGATTCAAACGCCAGGCGTAGAATTCGTCGATGTTCCGTCGTAGCTGGGGACCTTGAGGGTTCGGCTGCACGGACGCCACTCTACGACTTCCGCACAGACGTGAGCAACATGGCACTGTCTGGAGATCTGCTGGAGTTGTGGTCTATCGATTAGCTTCAACAGACACAGTCAAGCACTGCACCGCTGGCCATATGGCGAGCCAATATGAGCACCTGCCTGCACTTACATGGACCTACGTATGTAATGCATCGTGATCGATGATCTCAGCGTTACACGAGTGGTTAAGACCTTCTACGATGACCCGTTCGCGACATTACAAAGCAGGGGCTTCGTGTCATCCCGCCGACCTGGCTCGTCCCAACCATACGTGTCAAGGGGGCACCTGCCGTCACGACCGGCACATTGGGCCGGGACTGCCCCCTTGACACGTGTGGTTGCCCTCGGGGAGGTCAGTGGGATGACACGTTGCCCCGGCCCACGCTGGTAGCCGAGCTGGCGGTGCCACTCCGGTCATCCTGCTGGCCTGCCGCGCGGCGAGCGCTTCTTTTGATCCTTACGGTCACCTTCGGGGGTCGCTGGCCGTTCTTCGCCGATGTCGGGGCCGGCGCCCTTCCTCGCGTGGCACGCCCGCGGGCCGCCAGGCCCGCTTGGGCGTGCCGCACTACAGGGGCGCGCCGGTCCTTCGGCGTCGGTTGGGCACCAACGGCCAGCGGCCCCCGGAGGGGGCCGCCTTGATGAAGAAAAGAAATTCTGAACACCGAGGTCGTACGGGGTCTCCACGTGCCGGGGGCCTGTCGCGCGCTGAGTGCTGATGGCGTAGGAGTAGGGCATGGTGACGGCGGTGGTGTTCGACGTTGGCGAGACGTTGCTGGATGACTCTCGGGAGTGGGGTGCGTGGGCCGACTGGATCGGCGTGTCCCGGCATACCTTCTCCACGGTGTTGGGTGCGGTCACGGCGGCGGGGAGGGACAACGCCGAGACGTTCCAGTACTTCCGGCCCGGCTTCGACGTTGCCCGTGAGCGGCGGTTGCGGGAGGAGGCGGGGGTGGGTGAGCGCATTGACGAGGGCGACTTGTACCCGGATGTGCGGACCGGGCTGGCGCGGCTTCGTGAGCTGGGGCTATGGGTCGGTGTCGCGGGCAACCAGACCGTTCGCACCGCCGAGCTGCTGCGTGAGTTGGAGCTCCCGGTGGACGGATTGGCGACCTCCGGTGAGTGGGAGGTGGCCAAACCTGCTCCGGACTTCTTCGAACGGGTCGTGGCCATGACGCCCGCGGCGAGCGCCGCAGACGTGCTCTACGTCGGTGACCACCGGGACAATGACGTCGTCCCGGCGAAGACTGCTGGACTGCGCACGGCGTTGATCCGGCGTGGCCCATGGGGCTACCTGTGGGCTGACGATCCGCTGGTCCGTCGTGATGCCGATTGGGTGATCGACTCCTTGCACGACCTGCCCGCGCTGTTGTCGACCTCTTGAGCCGTCTACGGATACGACGCTGCTTCAGCGAGCGCCCGCCCATGCGGCGAGGTCGAGCAGGCCGGAGCTGAGTGAGGGGTGGGTGCGCAGCAGTACCGACAGGGCTTGGCGTACCTGTGGGTGGGCGCGGGTGTGTTCGGGTGCTGCTTGGCGGGCGCTCTGCAAGCACAGGTAGGCGTCTTCGTGGTGGCCGAGGTCGAGTTGGGCTCGGGCGAGGTCGATGTAGTAGTGCGAGCGGCGTTCGGCGGGTAGCTCCTGTGGTGGTCGCCAGGTGGCGGCTCGTTGGATGCCTGTCGGGTCGCGGAGTTCGGCGGCTACGGCCAGCTCGTGGATGCGCAGGGAGGCGGGGCCGAACGCGGTGCCGTGGTAGACGCCTTCCGGAGTGGTTTGGACGGCGTAGCGGGCGGTGAGCAGGTGGTCGGCTGCGATGTCGGCCTTGCCCGCTCGTGCGGCGACGACCGCGGCGCGCATGTGGAGTGCGCCGAACGCCGCTGCGGTCGGGGCCTGCTTCAGGGCTCGGGTGGGGATCTGGTCGGCGGCCAGGTCCAGGGCGCGGGCGGCGGTGTGGAGGTCGCCGCTGGCGAAGAACGTCTCCGTGCGCACGTAGGCCACCGCTGCGGGCAACAGCGGGTCCTCGGAGTCCTGGGCCGTGGTGCGCATGAGGTCGATCAGGCGGGCAGACAGGTCGAAGTAGCGGAACTTGTAGGCCACCCCGTCGGCGGCGCGCAGGGCCAAGGTCAGCAGGGTCGCGGCCTGGCGGCGGTCGTCTGCGGTCAGGAGCTGGCGGGCGCGGGCCAGTTCGCCCAGCAGGCCGGGTAGGTGGCGCACGAGTTCCCGTAGCGCGCTTCAAGGCGGTGCTCGTTCATCAGGGCCACGGCGGTGCGCAGTTCGGCAAGGCTTCTCGTGGGGCCGTCCTCGGGCAGGTCGAGGATGTCGAGTGCTCGGCGTAGTCGCGGAATGGCCACCTGGACGATGTCCAGCTCTTGCGAGCCGAAGGCCGCTGGGGCCTGGTCGACCGGCGCCCAGGTTGGCCGGGGCGAGTAGACGGGGGCCGGGTCGGTGGTGCGGTTCGCGTAGAGGTCGTGGACGTCGTGAACTTCCCGCACGCCGCCGCTGAACCACCGCAGGTGCCGGGGCACGTGGAGGGCGTCGCACCAGCGTTCGAGGCGTTCGAGGTCGGTGATCGGGCGGCGGGTGCGCTCGACTTCGCTGACCCGCCCTTGGGTCAGGTCGAGCCACGCCGCGAGGGTGGTCTGTGAGACCGTGGGGCTCTGGGCTTGGCGGTAGGCGCGAAAGACGCGGCCGATGTGGCGGGACTCGAACGCCTCGCGCAAGTCGGGACGTGCCCAGAACTCGGGCGGCAGCTCCGGGGCGCGGAGTGTAGAGGCCGCGGCGCACTTTCCACACTGGGTGCCCCGGTTGTCACTGGCGAGCCAGGTGTCACACGTGCGGCAGAGCCGCCGAGACGTGGTCACTCCTCCGCTCACCCCCTGCCCGTGCTGCGTCTACTTCGGAGTGTAACTCGCCGGTCACGGCGCTGACCTGCGGATAGTGGCGATGCCATTAATGCCAATAGCTATTCGTATGGGACCGAACTTCCTTACGCGTGAATCTGGTCCGGCAAGGGACCAGCTGTACACGGAGGTGAGTTCGATGGGGCTGTACGTGCTTCTCCAGCCGGAGGAGGACACGGGCGCGGTGCTGGTGGAACGGGCACAGGGGCACCCGTCTTTGGTGGTCTCGTCCGGTGACGCGCGGTTGACGGTGCAGATCGCGGGTCGTGAGGACGGTGCGCGGTTGGCGATCGACTTCGCCCGGCGGCTCGCGGCGGAGGCGACGGCGTTCGCGGACCGGTGCGAGGCGTTGACCAGGCTCGCGCCCGTGGACTTCGAAGCGTTGACGGCGATCGTCGGCACCACGCCGGACGAGGTGGCCGAGGCGGTGAACCGATGAACGACATCGACTTCGAAGGGTTGCCGCCGGTGTGTGATGAGGCGCTGTTCCGGGCGGTGGGTGACTTCCTGGCCGAGCAGGGTGCGCCGCGGTTGTTCGCGGTGGTGCAGGAACACGGCGAGCGCGTCAACGGCCGGGTCGTCGCCTACGGGATGGCGTTCGAGGACCGGGTCCTGATGGCGGCCAACGGCGAGAAGCTCCTGTTCACCATGGCCAGCGTCGAAAGCGCCGTGCGCTTCTACCACCACGAGGACCACGGTCTCCGCGCCCGCGCGGTGTGGCTGAGCATGCTCGACCACGTCCAAGAGGAGGGTGAGCAGACACGCACGCTCGAAGCGTTGCAGGTCGCGGCGTAACGGACGACGTAAGCAGGACGGTCGAGATCGGGGGCGTGATGTCGGGGGAAGGTGGTGAGGTGGGCGGCGACGCGGCAGAGCTGCGCGGCATGTTCGCCCACCTGCTGACGCGGTTGGATGACCTCAGCGGTCGTTTGAGTCGGGTCGAGGAGCATCTTTCGCGGCACCGAACACCTCGGTCTCAACAGCCGTCAAGCGCTGACTGAGGTCGTCCAACGCGCTGTTGATCCGTTCGAACATCTGCCGAAGCTCATGCGGGGTGGGGATGCCCTCCCCCGCATGGGCTTCCGGCTTTCTGACGACGATCGTCCCCTCGCCCTGGCGAGAGATGACCAGTCCTTCGTTGCGCAGCACGTCAAGCGCCTTCTGCAACGTCATCACAGCGCGGCCGTACTTGGTTTGCAGCTCGGTGAGCGAGTCGAGCTTGTCTCCGACCTGGACCTCGTCGGAAGCGATGTGGCGGCGCAAGTCGTCCGCGATCTGCTGATAGGCCGGTCTGGGGTCCGTCGGGTCGAGGGCCATGCACAAACTGTAGCGGCAGAGCTAGCAGTGCTGGAAGTCACTCGAATGGCCTAGTGTCTCTACCAACTCTACTAGCTATGTTGGTAGTCATGACGGGCGATGACGGATCGCCTCTGACCAAGGAGATTCAGCGTGGCGCTTCAGGACCTGCCGGTCGTGCTCGACGGTTACCGGCTGATGATCACCGAGGCCCCGGCCGCGAAGGTGCGGGAGGCGGAGGACGGCACGGTGTCGCCGGTGGTGGACCGGGTGTCGGGTGAGGTGCAGTACGTGGTGACCCTGTTCGCCAAGCCGGTGGCGGTGGAGGGTCGGCGTGCGGGCAAGGGTGAGGAGATCCGCGTGAACCTGCCCGGTGACCCCGGTGAGGGGTTCGAGGAGGGGATGTACGTGGAGCTGGTCGGCGCGGTGGTGAACACCTACGAGATCCCGGACCGGACCGACCCGCGCAAGATCGCCTCGGCGGGCTTGTGGTTCAAGGCGGCGGGGTTGAAGCCGGTGGCGCGTCCGGTGCGCAGCGCGGCCTGACCGCCGGACCGGTTCGGATTTTCTTCTAGCGAGTTTTTCAAGCCGTTTTCGCGGGCTGCTTGTTCTTTGTCAATTCCACAGTGGGTAGAGCCATGCCTGAATCCGGCGCGCTTGTGTGGCGTGCCGGGGTTTTCGGTGATCCCGGAGTTTTCAGTGACTCCGGGGTTGCCGTGGGCTCCGATGTGGAGGTGGCAGTGGACATAAGGACTTTCCTGGTTGAGACGGTGCGAGCCGGCAACGATGCGCTGCTCGCGTTCCTTTGCCTCACGGAGAGGAGGTGAGCGCGGCTGGTGGGTCGTTCGTGGAATATCCGGTCAGGTTGATCCTTCCTCGTCCCGGCGCGGTCGAGTTGCAACAGGCCATGACGGTGCTGGAGCGAATCTGTTCGGATGTGGACGGCTATGCGCTGTCGGTGCGGTCCCTCCGGGTTTTTCGGACGGTCGGCACTGAGGAGATGAAGCCGGTACCGGCCTGGGAAGCGAGGGCGGTGCACCGGCTGGGCAACGCGGGGTTGGTGTTCGTGTTCTCGCGTCGGTTGTTGCTGCGTTCGGGTGCGGTGCGGGCGTGGGTGAACCTGCTGTTCGCCACCCCGACCGGTTTCGAGGTCATGGAGTTCTGGCGGGACCTGAAGCGGCTCGCCGGAAGGGAGGCAGGTGACGGGTAGCGGCAAGGCCGAGGAGCGGTATGCCCAGTTGGTCAATGCGATTGATTTCGTGACCGAGCAGTTCGAGCCGTTGGACAAGCTGATCGCGCGGATGCGGGAGAACCCGGCTCCTCCTGGGTCGTGGCGGGTGACACCGCCGGATGAGTTGCGGAAGCTGCTGGTCCAGGTGCGGCGGAATCTGACGGTGTTGAAGGACCGGGCGGCCCGGTATGAGACGGAGTTGAAGACCCGGGAGTGGAAGGTGTGATGTCACAGCAATTGACCATGACGTTGGAATGCCTGGACAAGGCCATGCGGCAACTGCGCCGGGCGACCGTGGACATCCCGTTTCGGCGGGAAGGTTTCAAGGACGACCACAACGCGTTTGTGCGGTCGGTGGCGGTGTTGCGGACCGCGTTGTCCCATTCCCGCTCGCAGCTCGAACCGGCGTCGGTGCGGCGGCGTCGGCGCGGTAAGCCGCGCTCGTAGTTCTGTTCGTTGTCGGGCGGCGGCCGGGCACCTCGGGGTGGTCGGCCGCCGCCGCATTCACAGGGAGGTGCCGATGAGTGTGTTGTCGTCGGGTGGTTCCCGGCGTTCGGTCGGGTGGGAGTTCCGTACCGCGCGGTGGTTGGTTCGCCACCCCGGCGCGGTGGTCGGCCCCGGCGGACTCGGGGCGTCGATGGTGGAGGTTGGGCCTGAGGTGACCGGCGGTGTCCTCGGCGGCCTGGCCGTGGGCACGGCGGCCTGGTACCGGGCGCATCCGGACACCTTCGATGTCTGGGCGGCGCCGGTGTTGCGGGCGTGGCGGCGCAGGTGGACCGGTGCCTATGCCGGTCGGCGCTGGGTGAACCTGATGGGCTCGTGCGGGTTGACCACGCTGCACCACCGGACCGGCGAAGTCCTGGTGCCGCGCGTGCTGCGGGTGCGCTCGTGGTCACCGTCGATCGACGTGGTGCGGGTGCGGCTGGTGCCGGGTCAGGCGCTGCGGGCCTTCGCCAAGGTGCTGCCGGAGCTGGCGGCGACGCTCAAGGCCGAGCGGGTCGCGGTCGAGCAGGCCCAGCCCGGTGAGGTTGCGCTGATCGTGCAGTGGCGCGAGCCGTTCACCTCGGTCATCCCCGCCCCCGCGATGCCGGAGTCCTCCGGCGCCGTCGACCTGCGGTCGCTGTGCCTGGGTGAGACGGAGCTGGGCCGAGAGTGGCGTGAGCCGTTGATCGGCACCCATCACCTGACGGCAGGGGCGACGGGTTCGGGCAAGAACTCGGTGGTGATGGCGAAGCTGCGGGCGGTCGCGCCGATGATTCGGGACGGACTGGTCCGGCCGTGGGTGTGTGACCCGAAGCTATTCGAGTTCGTCGCGCTCAAACCGATCCTGGAGGGCCGCTACGCGGACAATCCGGAGGACTGCGCGGAGTTGATCGCCCGGTTTGTGACGAACATGGAGCGCAAGCAGAAGCGCTTGCAGCGCCTGGGGAAGCGCTCGGTTCCGGTGTCGCGCGAGCATCCGGTGGACTGGCTGATCCTGGACGAAGTCGGGTTCCTGATGGCCTACCAGTCCGACTACGCCCACGAGATCACCAACGCCTGTGCCGTCATCTCCAGCATGGGCCGGGCGACCAACGACGTGTTGGACGTCTACGTGCAGGAGCCGTCCAAGGACGTGCTGCCGATCCGGGACCTGATCCCACACCGGGTGTGCCTGCGCGTCACCTCGGAGCGGCACCCGGACATGGTCCTGGGCGAGGGCGCCCGCGAGCGCGGCGCGATTGCCGACGAGATCGGCGCGGAGGAGTCCACCGCCGGAATCGGCTACCGGGTCGACCCGCGTTCCCGCACCCCGCGCCGAGTGCGTGCCGCCTACACCAGCGACCGCGACATCACCGAACTGGTCGAGTTCGTCAAGGCCGGTCCGGCCGACCCTGGCGCGAGCCTGCGCGTCGTCGCCTGACCTCCTCTCTCTTCTCGCTTCCTGTCTCACTTCTGGAGCTTTGCCATGCCCAATTCGTTGGACCGCATCATCCGCACTATCCGCTCGCTCATGCGCTCCTCCGGGCTGCCCCGGCCGGACCGGCTGGTCGTCTCCACCCGGTCCGGCTCGGTGCACGCCGAGTTCACCACCGGCCCCGCCCCCGACCGGCTCGCCGCGCTGCTGCTGTGGGTCACCCGCCTGGACGGCGTCACCCTGACCTGGACCCTGCGCCCGGACCGGGTGCTGACCGTGGCGGCCACCGCCCGCAACCGCGCCGGACTGGTCTTCGGCCTGACCGCCTCGACCCACGTCACCGACCTCGGCGCGACCCCGGCAGGCGAGGCCGCGGTAAGCCTCGGGCCGTTCCGCCTGGTCCCGCTGGTGGTCGAGCCGGTCACCTTCGAAGAGGTCGCCCGCCTGGTCCACCTCGGCCGCGCGCTCGCCGCACGCCGAGACCGCACGGCGCGGGCCGCGTGACCCGCCATGGCCAAGACGATCCGACTGCGCGTCGACCAGTTCCGCAAGGCCGCCCGACTGGCCGGCTACCGCTCGGGCTACGCCCTGGCCAACGCCATGGAAGTCGAACGCTCCACCCTCCACCGGGTCCTCAACGGCACCCTGCACCCCGGCCCCGCCTTCATCGGCGGCGCACTCACCGCACTGGCCCCGATGCAGTTCGAAGACCTCTTCGACATCGTCCCCGTCCGCCTGTGAGAGGGGGCTCCGTTGTCCGAACGCAACACCGACAACCAGCGCGAGACCCGGGCTGTGCGGCGGCTGCGCGCACGCCTGGCCGAGTCCCACCAACTGCACAACCTGACCTCCGACCCACTGTTGCACGCGGTACGCCTGGAACGCTTCCGCGTCTCGGTCACCCGCTCCATGTGGTTCTTCCTCGCCCTCGGGCTCGGCTTCACCACCACCGGGGTGCACGAGTTCCTGGCCGGACACCTCGCGCCGGTCGACGGGCTGTGGTGGGGCGCGTGGCTGGTCGAACCCGCCCTGGCGGGCATCCTCGTCACCCTGCTGCGCTGGGAAGCCGAAATGCTCTCCCAGGGCCTGGCCGTCGACGCCGCCCCCGTCATCTGGCTCAAACGACTCCTGCTTGGCGCGACCCTGATCACCAACGTCTGGTCAGCCCTGCGCCCGCCATCGGGGCGGGTCGAGTACGGCGTGGTCTTCCTCCACCTCGTCGTACCCCTGGTCGTCTTCCTCATCGCGGAAGTCATGCCGGTCATCCAGCACCGCTGCAACACCGCCCGCGACCGCGTCACGGCCGCTGTGGCTCCCGTTCCGGCGGCGGCGCCCTCGACGGCTCCTAACACGCCGCGCACAGCGCTCAAGCTCCCGGCCCACCTCCAAGCCGTGCTCGGCACCAAAGCCGCCGAAGTGCGACAGCAGGGCCGCGCCATCACCCCGGCCGACGTACAAGCCGCCGTCAACGTCCCCGACGCCTTCGCCGCCCAGCTCGCCGACCAGCTCAACGCCGCCTGACCACCCGACCGAAAGGAGGCCACTTGGTCCTCACGCTCGAAGACCGCATCACCGACCGGGTCCAACGGCCCGACTACCGGGACTGGCGCGACAAAGTCACCGCCATCGGCGGATGCGCCGCCCCCATCCGCCTCACCGGAGCCTGGCAACTCCACAACCTCGACTCCACGCGGGTCCTGGCCCATCTCGGCGGGGACGTGATGGTCCCCTGCGGCAACCGCCGTGCCTCGGTCTGCCCGGCCTGCTCCGACCGGTACGCCGCCGACGCCTTCCACCTCATGCGCGCCGGCCTCTCCGGCGGCAGCAAAGGCGTCCCCGAGACCGTGGCCGATAGGCCGCGCGTGTTCGCCACCCTGACCGCCCCGTCCTTCGGCACGGTCCACAACCGACCCACCACCCGCAATGGCAAGGCCCGGCCGTGCACCGGGTGCGGGCAGTTCCACCACCCCGACGACCCACGCATCGGCACCCCTGTCGACCCGGACGGCTATGACTACGTGGGCGCAGTGCTCTGGCAGGCCCACGCCGGCAAGCTCTGGCACCGCTTCACCATCACCCTGCGCCGCCACCTGGCCCGAGCCGCCGGCCTGACCGTACGGGCCTTCGCCGACCACGCGCGCCTCTCCTACGCCAAGGTCGCCGAGTACCAGCGGCGCGGCCTGGTCCACTTCCACGCCGTCATCCGACTCGACGGACCCCACGGCCCCCACGACCCCGCGCCCGACTGGGCCACCGCCGAACTGCTCGACCAGGCAGTTCACGCCGCCGCCCGCGCGGTACTGATCGAGACCCACCGGCCGGACGGAACCGTACTTCCCCTGGTCTGGGGTGAGCAGGTCGACGTCCGCCCCATCCGGGCCGCCTCGGCGCACGAGGTCGAGGACGACAACGGGGCGATCAGTGACGGCAAACTCGCCGCCTACGTCGCCAAATACGCCACCAAAGGCACCGGCGCACGCGACACCCCCGACCGGCCCATCCGCTCACAGCTCGACATCGACCACCTGCGGATCTCCGACCACCACCGACGCATGATCCAAACCGCCTGGAACCTCGGAGACCTGCACTTCTACGCCGAACTGAACCTGCGCAAGTGGGCCCACATGCTCGGCTTCCGAGGCCACTTCCTCACCAAGTCCAAGCACTACTCCACCACCTTCAAACGCATCCGCGAGGACCGACGCGCCTACCGCGCCGCCGAAGTCCTCGACCACCTCGGCCTCGACGCCGAATCGGTGGTCGTCGTCAACGACTGGGCCTATGCGGGCTCCGGCTACGCCAACGACGCCGAACGCGAACTGGCCTCCGGCATAGCCGAACGCCTCCGCGCCCAACGCCAACGCAAGTACACAGAGGAGGTAGCAGCGTGAACGAGATCTGGGACATCGAGCAGGTATCGAACTACCTCCGCGTTCCGGTCAACACCATCTACCAGTGGCGGACCAGGAAGTACGGGCCACCGGCCCGACGGGTCGGCAAGCACCTGCGCTTCAACTCGGAGGACGTCAAAGCCTGGTTCGAGGCCCTGCCCACGGAGGCGGCCTGATGGGCAGAAGACCGCTTCCGCTGGGCACCTACGGAAAGATCAGGGTTGAGCACCTCGGCCCCAAGCGTCATCGTGCCCGGTGCCTGTACCGCGACTTTAACGGCAAAACCTATGAGGTTGAGCGCGTGGGCACCAGCCGCGCCGACGCGGAGAACAACCTCAAAGCCGCCATTCGGGATTGGGTGTCGCCCGTGACCGGTGCGACCATCACCGCGAGCAGCAAGTTCCGCGAGGTAGCGGCCCTGTGGCTCGCTGAGGTTGAACGCGACGCGGAACGGGAGTTCCGTTCCTGGGGCACCGTCGACACCTACCGGAACCGACTTGAAGGGCTCGTGCTCCCCGCGGTCGGGGACCTGCGCATGAACGAGGTCTCCACGCCGCTCCTGGACGCCCTGTGCAAGAAGGTCCGGGACAACTCCAGCGCCAGCTCGGCCAAGACCGTCAGGGCCGTCCTGAGCGGCGTCTGCACCTACGCCGTGCAACACGGCGCGCTCGACTCCAACCCGGCTCGGGAGATCACCCGACTGGAGAGCAAGCGGGCGAAGAACCGGCCGCAGCAGTCCCGCGCGCTGACCGCTGCCGAGGTGCTCGACCTGCTCCAGAAGCTCGACCAGGACGAACGGGCCGTGCGGGACGACCTCCCCGACCTGATCAGGTTCTTCCTGGCCACCGGGGAACGGACCGGGGAGGCCCTGGGCGCGCACTGGCCGGACTTCGACCACGAGGCGCGGGAGCTGGCGATGGTCGGGAACGTCATCCGGGCGCGTGGCCGTGGCCGGATCGTGAACCGCGGGAAGACGGAGAACTCCGAGCGGCCCATCCCGCTCCCGGACTGGTGCGTGACCATGCTGGCCGAACGCCGGTCCAAGGCGGTGGACCTCGACGGGCCGATCTTCCCCAGCTCGACGGGCACGATCCGTGAGGCCACCAACGTCCGCAACCGGGCCTGGAAGCCGTTCATCGCCCGAGCGGGCTACGAGTGGGTGACGTTCCGGACGTTCCGCCGAACGGTCGCCACGCTGCTCGACGAGGCGGGCCTGACCGCCCGGCAGATCGCTGACATCCTCGGCCACTCCCGACCGTCGATGACCCAGGACGTCTACATGGGCAGGCGCTCACCGGGCCGTGCCGGGGCGGACGCGCTCACGGCTGTGATCAGCGAAGTTCCGCGCAATTCCGGGGGTAAGTCGGGGGTCTGATCTTGGCACGCTGAAGCCCCAAGTCTGTGACCTGGGGCTTTGGTGGGCCGCCAGGGGCTCGAACCCTGAACCCGCGGATTAAAAGTCCGCTGCTCTGCCAGTTGAGCTAGCGGCCCGCGGTCAAGGCTAGTGGACGGTGGCGGGTTCGTTCGACGGTGGTTGGGGAGTGGCGCGTGCCACACCCGGTGTCAGGGTGGTGGCAGGAACTCGGGCTCAAGCGTCAGGGCCGCGTCCGCGACGTGCTCGGACGGTGGTTCCGCGCGGTGCTGCCCGGGGTCGAGGTGGAGGGGGTGGTCGTCGGCTCGCCGCTGGATCCGGACCGGCTGGGCGACCGGCGCGTCCTGTTCCGCGTCACGCCGGACGTCGCCTCCGACACGCACCCCGCGCTCGCCACCGTCTCGGCTCCTGGCCCGACCTGGTCTTCGCCGGTCTGCACCGCCACATCGGCCCGCGGGTCCGCTCGTCGCCACGTTCGAGGGCCGCAAGGCGGATGGTCGCGGTCCCTGCCGGTCGCGGAACTGGACCTTGGCGGCGGCTTCGGTGTCCCGTACACGTCCGACGAGCCCGACTTCGACCTCGCCGGCGACCTGCTCGCCGTCCCCGTCGAGGGTGTGCTGAAGTCCACCGGAACGAGTGATCATGCTGGAACGCCGCCCCATCGCGGGCTAAGCAGTTCCCATGCACCTCGCCCTGGCACTCGCCCTCGCCGGCTCGCTGCTGACCGCCTCCGGCGACCTGATCAGCTACGACCCGCGCGTGCCGGACGGCGCCCACGCCACCGTGCTGTCCACGCCGACCGACGGCGGGACCTACGTGCTGCTCCACGTGAGCGGCCTCCTGCCCAATCGCGACTACGGCGCGCACGCCCACACGAACCCCTGCGGACCCTCGCCCGCCGACGCCGGGCCGCACTACCAGCACGTGCAGGGCGGGGCGACCGACCCGGCGTTCGCCAACCCGCGCAACGAGATCTGGCTCGACTTCACCACCGACGCGTGGGGCCGGGGCGTGGCGTACTCGCGCCTGGACTGGCAGTTCGGCGAGCGGCGCCCGGGTTCCGTGGTGCTGCACGAGGAGCACACGCACACCGAACCGGGGCACGCGGGCACCGCCGGCGCGCGGCTGGGCTGCCTGACCGTGCCGTTCTGACCTGCGACGATCAAGAATTGTCGTACCCCGCCGGCATGGTGTCCCCATGACCGCGAACACCCGCATCGAGCCGTGGTCCGAGGGGGACCTCGGGTTGCTGCGGCGGCTCAACGCACCGGAGATGACCACGCACCTCGGCGGCCCTGAGTCCGAGGCGCGACTGGTCGACCGGCACCGGCGCTACCTCGCGCCCGGTGACGGCCGGATGTTCCGCGTGGAGGTCGACGGGGCGCCGGCGGGCAGCGTCGGGTACTGGGCGCGGTCGTGGCAGGGGGAACCGGTGTGGGAGGTCGGGTGGGGCGTCCTGCCGGAGTTCCAGGGGCGAGGGGTGGCTCGGGCGGCGGCGCTGGCCGCGGTGGGGCTCGCGCGGGCGGAGGGGACGCGGCGCTGGGCACGGGCGTTCCCGTCGGTGGACCACCCGGCGTCCAACGCGGTGTGCCGCCGGGCCGGGTTCACCTTCCTGGGCGAGGTGGACTTCGAGTACCCGCCCGGTCGGCCGATGCGGTGCAACGACTGGGGGGTGGAGCTGTGATCGAACGATGAGCGGGCGAGGTCCCGCAGGCTCGGCACCACAGGGGCCGGCAACCACAGGGGCCGGCAACCACAGGGGCCGGCAACCACAGGGGCAGCACCACAAGGCTCAGCGCGACAGGGTCCGGCATCGCAGGATCCGCCGACACGGCAGGGGTCCGGCGCCGCGGGTGAGGCGTTCTCCCGGACGTTCCCCGGGTTTCGCCGTGGGTGAAGCGGGGGTGGCAGGCCGTGTCCCCGGTGTGACTATCGGTCCGTGACGCGCATCGGACCGGTGGTACGCATCGAGGTCGTGGTCGGGGACATCACCGCATCCCGGGTGGACGCGGTGGTGACCGCCGCCAACGAATCGCTGCTGGGCGGTGGCGGGGTGGACGGTGCGATCCACCGCGCGGCCGGTCCGCGGCTGGCCGAGGCCGGTTCGGCGATGGCGCCGTGCCTGCCCGGTGATGCCAGGGCGACGCCGGCGTTCGGCCTGGCGCCGGTCCGGCACGTGATCCACTCGGTCGGACCGGTCTGGGAAGGCGGCGGTCACGGCGAGGACGAGGTCCTGGCCTCGTGCTACCGCCGGTGCCTGGAGGTGGCGGACGAGGTGGGTGCGCGCAGCATCGCGTTCCCCGCGATCGCCACGGGCGTCTACGGCTTCCCGGCGGATCGGGCGGCCCGGATCGCCGTGGCCACGCTGCGGTCGACCCCGACGTCGGTCGTCGAGCGGATCGAGCTGGTGGCCTTCGACGAGGACGCCGCAACGCCGCTCGAACGCGCCCTCGCCGAGCACGCCCCCACTGGACCCACCACCACTGGACCCACCACCACTGAAAACGCCGCCACCGGACACGCCGCCACCGGGCAGCCCTGACCGCTGGTCCGACCCGGCACCACCGGGTTCGGTGCCACCGGGCTCCGTGCCGCGCGACTCCGCACCGACGGCCGGCGGCGCTCAGGGCAGCGGCGCTCAGGGCAGCGGCGCTCAGGGCAGCGGCGCTCAGGGCAGCGGCGCTCAGGGCAGCGGCGCTCAGGGCTGGTGAGTGTTCGGGCTGGTGAGTGTTCGGGTGGCAGTGCGGTACGTGGCCGCCTCCTCCGACCGCCGATGTCGGTTGACCTCGACCTTTGTCGAGGTTGGACGATCGGGGGCACGAGGGGGTGCCGGTGCTGGCGAAGTGGATCACTTGTGACGTGCCGTCCGGTTCGCGGGTCGCGTTCGCCGCGGCGCAGCGGGGGTGGTCGGTCATCGCCGACGAGCCCGGGCTGGTCTGCCAGGTGGGCGGGTGGGACTCGCGGACGGGGCGGGCGCACGTGTTGGCGCTGTGGGTCGACCGGGCCGGCCACCGGGCGTTCCTCCGCGACCGGCACGACTCGGTGGCGTCGGGCGGAGGTTGTCGCGACGTCGAGGTGGTGCTCGGTGACGTGCTCTTCGCCATGCCGGGGGCCACGCCGGGGGTCGTGCCGGCAGGGCTGACGGGTGGGGATGTGTCGCTGCTCACGTCCGGGCCGGGGGTTGTGGCGGCTGGGGCGGGGGTGGGTGATGGGGTCCCATCCGGCTCGGGGGGCGCGTTGGGCGTGGCTCGGGCCATGGGCGCCGGTGGTGTGCTGCGGGTTGCCGACTGCCGCTTGGCCGAGGGTGCCGAGGAGCACTTCGTGGACGTCCAGCGCCGGGTGTGGGCGCCTGCGATGAACGCCGCCGGGATGCTCGGCGGGGTCTTCGTCCGTCTGGGAGCCGGTCGGTACCTCGTCGTCACGTCCTGGCCCGATGTCGAGGTGCACCGCCGCTACTCGGAGCGGGTCCCGCGGTTGCGTGAACTGGCCGGCGCGGTCACGGATCTCACCGGTTCGACCGGCCACGTCGTCCCGCTGGAGCCGACTTGGCGGGTCGTGGGGAACCGCTGATCGACAACCCCGACGGTCCACCCCGACGGTCCACCGCGACGGTCAACCCGGCGGCCGAGCCCGGCGGCCGATGCCGGCGGTGAAGGCCGGTGAGCGGCAGTCGGCGGTGGCCGGGAGCTTCCCGGACACCTCGGCGCCGGGCGGTCGAGGGGGTCGGGGGCGGGGATTCGCCGTGTGGCACCCGCCACTGCCCGCGCTGGGCGACAATGGACGGCGATGTCCACCGCGCCCCTCGCCACCAAGCCCCTGGAGATCGGCCAGTACCTGGTCGATCCCGCCGTCGTGCTCGCGCCGATGGCGGGGATCACCAACGTCGCCTTCCGGCAGCTGTGCCGGGAGTTCGGCAGCCCCACCTCGCTCTACGTGTGCGAGATGATCACGGCGCGGGCCGTTGTCGAGCGCGACTCCAAGACCATGCAGATGATCACCTTCGACGAGGGTGAGCGGCCGCGGTCGATGCAGCTCTACGGCGTCGACCCGAAGTCGATGAGCGAGGCCGCGAAGATCATCGTCGACGAGGACCGCGCCGACCACATCGACATGAACTTCGGCTGCCCCGTCCCCAAGGTCACCCGCAAGGGCGGCGGGGCGGCGCTCCCCTACAAGCGGCAGCTGTTCCGGCAGATCGTGCGCGCCGCGGTGCGGGCCGCCGAACCCGCCGGGGTGCCGGTGACGGTCAAGTTCCGCATCGGCATCGACGAGGACCACCTCACCTACCTGGACGCGGGCCGCATCGCCGAGGACGAGGGCGCGCGCGCCGTCGCCCTGCACGCGCGCACCGCGGCCCAGCGGTACTCCGGCCAGGCCGACTGGTCCGCCATCGCGCGGCTCAAGGAGGCCGTCACGAGCATCCCGGTGCTCGGCAACGGCGACATCTTCAGCGCCCGCGACGCCCTGCGCATGGTCGCCGAGACGGGCTGCGACGGCGTGGTCGTCGGGCGCGGCTGCCTCGGCAGGCCGTGGCTGTTCGGCGAGCTCCAGGCGGCGTTCCGGGGCGAGCCGATCCCGCCGGGGCCGCGGCTGGGCGAGGTCGGCGAGATCCTGCGCCGGCACGGCCGGCTGCTCGCGGGCTTCCTCGGCGAGGACAAGGGCGTCCGCGACCTGCGCAAGCACATGGCCTGGTACCTGAAGGGCTTCCCGGTCGGCGCGGAGCTGCGGCGCTCGCTCGCCATGGTCTCCACCCTCACCGAGCTGGACGACCTGGTCGGCAGGCTCGACCCGGACCTGGAGTTCCCGGACAGCGCCGACGAGCCGCGCGGCCGCCAGGGCTCGCCGGCCAGGGTGGTGCTGCCCGAGGGCTGGTTGGACGACCCCGAGGACGCCACGGTGCCCGTCGGCGCCGACGAGCTGCACTCGGGTGGCTGACGTGGTCGTGCGCGGCGTGCTGGCCGCGGTGTGCGCGTTCGCGCTGACCGCCTGCGGGTCGCAGGTCGCCGGCGCGCCGCGCCCCCTCCAGGTCACCGACGTGGAGCGCGACCTGGTCACGGGCTACTTCAACGACCTCAACGACGCGGGCGCGCAGGGCGGCTCCGAGCAGCGCGACCTGCTGCGGGAGACCCAGCACCCGGACTTCGTCGACGAGGGGTGCGAGCTGCCGGCGGGTACCCTCAAGGTGCAGCCCACCATGTCCACGCTGCGCCTGGACCCGACGTGGACGCCGCCCGGCGAGGACGAGCACCCCCGGGGTGTCGTGCTGGTGGTGGCGGTGACGCTGACCGTGCTGCAGGACGGCGCCGAGGTCGGCAGCCAGATCGGCTCCCAGCACGTCGTGCTGCTCAACGGCAAGGTGTACGGCTTCGCGCCCTGCGTCAATTGAGGCGATCCGCGCTCGGTGAACACGCTGAGCGAACAAGATGGCACCTCTATCACGCAAAGTCACCACTTCGGAGCAGTGCACGGTCAACCAGTAGAGGGAAATCCCTCTATGACGCGTCCCGCCCGCTCAAGCGCCGCGTCGTATCAGACGACACCTTGGCAAGTAGGGAGGTGAGCACGATGACCGCACTGCGACCAGAGGTCGCCGAGTTCGACCGCGACGGGCGACACGAGCCGGACGCCGCGGTGGCCGAGAACGACGGACCGGGCCTGGTCCAGTTGCACGAGTCCATCGCGACGCTGCTCGCTTCCCGCGGCCAGTGGCGGCAGGCGTACCAGCACCTGCGCTCGGCGTTCGACCTGGTCTGCGCCGACCAGGACGACCAGCCGCAGGTCCCCGAGCAGTTGCGCCGGGAGGTCGACCGGCTGCGCCGGGAGCACGCCGAGGCGCGCGAGCAGAGCCTGCGCGACAGCCTCACCGACAGCTACAACCGCCGCTACCTCGACGAGCGCCTGGTGGACATCGTCGCCACCCGCGGTTCGATGGCGGCCGGGTTGGCGATCGCGCTGATCGACCTGGACTGGTTCAAGCAGGTCAATGACACGTTCGGGCACTTGTTGGGCGACCGCGTGCTGCAACGCGTGGTCGAGCTGCTCCAGGAGGACCTGCCGGAGGGCGGTTTCTGCGCCCGCTACGGCGGCGAGGAGTTCGTCCTCGTGCTGCCGGACACGTCGGCGGCGGCCGCGGTGGAGATCGCCGAGTCGGCGCGGCTGCGTGTCGAGCGTCACTCCTGGGCTTCGCTGGCCCCCGGTCTGCGGGTGACGGTCAGCATCGGGTTGGCTTACGAACCGCCCGCCGGCGACTCCTCGACTCGCCCGCCGGTCGCCCCCGAGCAACAACTGCTGCGCGCCGACAGCCTGCTCTACACGGCCAAGCAGTCAGGACGCAACGCGGTCGCCTACCGGGAGAACGGCAGGGTCCGCCTGGCGGGTGCCGCTTCCGGGCGACGCGGGGTGGCCGAACCCCGGGTCGCCGGTTACTGATACCAGACGGTCGCTCACCCTTTCAGGCGTAGTCTGCTGCGCGTAACCGAGTACTGACGACCCCTGTATCACCGGGAGTGGTCGTCAGGACTGGCGGTCATCCGTAGTATCGCCAAGGCAAGTGACACGCCGTTGGTGCAACCACTGTGTCCTTGCTGTCGTCAACTCGTGATGACGACCCACTAGTGACCGACGCTGAAGGGAGACCGGGTGCCCGACGAGCCCCGCCGTGGCGGCACCGGACCCGGAGGTGACCAGGCCCCGCAGGACGACCAGCCGACCGGCCGTCGACGCAGGTCGCTGGACGACGGCGGACTGAGCGTGTCCGACCTGTTGGAGCAGCACAGCCGCACGGACCTGCCGCGCCCCGTCCCCCCCGCCGCCGGCCGACGTTCGACGCCCGAACCCGAGGAGCCCCGCGGACCGCTGAACGGCCGGTCCGCGGAGAGCACCGGGCGACGGGCCGCGCCGGAGGCGCCGAGCGGGCCGGACTACTTCGCCCCCGAGGACACCGGAACCCGCCGCACGCCCGCCTACGGCGCGCCGGCGGCGGACCCCTGGCGCGCCACCGCGCCGCCTC